>JAYRVB010000034.1:0-2385 GCA_041918775.1 Chitinophagales bacterium | reverse complement strand
GGATTTGGTCACGACAATGTTGCGCTCAGCACAAAGGCCAATCACGTATTGATCGTGCATGGCACCACGGTCACCGATACCTCGCGATTACAGATCAGTTATGTGCATTGTGGCGACGATGCGTTCAAAGAAGTATGGAAGAGCACACCCGCAACTCTTTACCGCGACCCGTCGGCAGCTGACGACATGGGCGCCTTCGAAACAGTCATGTCTGAGGGAGATCCTTCTTATACGTATGCCTGGGCCGATTATTCCGGCAACAACCTCATACTCATCTGGCAGCTTCAAATGGTGTGCATAGATATGCGCAACGGGGAAATCAGATGGCAGATCGGGTTTTAAATGTGGGGTTCACTTATTCTGTATTGCGCAATCAAGAGTATAAGTGAAACCACTCGGCATTAGCTATTCCCGTTCACGGATAGTTCGAACAACTCGTTTTTATTGAGATTGCATTTTATGTGCCAGAAATAGCTGCCCCCATCCAGCATCACAATTTTTCTGACCAGCCAGTCTTCATGGTCGTGCTTAGCCCAGAAGCAGTTAATGAGCAAAATGCGGTCGCCGTTAGCGTCGATATATCCGAAGTATTGCCGTTTGTATTTGTGCAGTTTTTTATGAATGACAGGGCCGGAGGATTGATTTGGCAATTGCGCATTGATGGTTTTTAATTGCTGTGCCAGGATCATTTCAGCGGAATCGATTTCTTGTCGTGAAGGCGTAAAACGCACGCCGGGTAAAATATCTATATAACTTTCCGGAAAGATCGCCACATCAAGTGTGCTGGTTTTATAGTGGTCTGCTGTAATGAACGCTGAGTCCGCTTGACCAAAAAGTTGGAAGCCGGAGAGGAGAAGCAGAACCTGGATAATATGTTGGCGCATAAGGATGTAATTTAAAATTTACTGTGACGTTTTTTTTGTTCAGTATATTGCAACAGTTCGGTAGGTATAATAGCAAATCCGGTGATTGCATACTCAAGCGACTTTCACCCGGTCCCCAAAATAATATGCATGCAATTTTTTATTCCAAGCGATCACTTCAACACAACCTTCTCCGTAAACAAAGCACCATCACATACAACATGTGCAAGGTAGATGCCGGTAGGCAGGGTAGTGCGTATCAGGGTTTGCGCTTCGTGGCTTATTTGTTCAATAAGTAGTTGGCCATGTAAATCAAATATGCGGATCGAAGCGGGCTCGTGTGTTGTTTCAAAGTCTATGTAAATGTCTTTACCACTAGTATAAATGAGCGGATCTTGCAGTGTCAGGGGTTCAGAGGCCTCACGGCAACTGAGTGTAGAGAAAGTGAGCACATCAGAATATGCAGAGGCGCTGCCATCGGTGCAAATTGCGCGCACCTTCCATTCGTAATTCGTTGCACAATCGAGACCACCCAGTTTGCGAAACAATTTGGGGGCGTCAACTGGTGCAGTATTCCAGGTAGGCGCACCCAATACCCTGAATTGCACTTCATACACTGCGGCATCAGGCACTGCCGACCATTTCACTTTAGCGGAAGTAGAGGTGATCGCTCCTGAAACCAGCGCCAGCGGGGCCTCGCAAGTAACAAGCCCTGTTTCACCGGCTATGATGGGCTCACCCGGCGCAGCATTCCAGGCATAATCATATACCGTAAAGCCCGTAAATCCCGGATCAACCGATAATCGTGCCCATCCAAAGTGTATGGCACCATCGTGCGTAAAACGAAGCCCGACAAAATGAGGTGTATTGTCATCAGTCCACAGATTTTCCTGACCCGCAAATTCGGGATCAACACCCAAAACCATTTGCCCATAATAAGATGAGGAAGCAATGTCGTCAAAGCCTACAAAATCAAGACCATAGCCAATTTCATCGCCGCTGGCAAGCTGACTTGCCATGCCCACCGGGAAAAAGCCATCATAATTGTAGACCAGGCCGGCAATGCCATTATTTTCATCAGCAAACCATGGCGCTGCAAACACCACCTCATCAGCAAACCAGCCGATAGAACCGGCACCCACACCGAAGTAAAAGTCGATTGGACCATCAGCATCTATGTTCAGGGTATAGCCAAAAGGTAAAGCCCCTAAATTTCTTACCACATCCGGGTCTAAGTCGGTATAAATGATTTGTGCATCAGCGTGATTCCCTGCGATCAGGAAGCCTACTGCAGAGAGCCCATATTGCTTTAGGCGGTTTTTAGAACTTTGTTTCATAGGTGTAGTTTAATGCGGAAATAAATTCAATACCTGACTAAAGTAAACAAAAGTACGATCAAGAGTTAATATAAAACCGGGTAAAGTGATTTGGATATTCCGGCAAGGGACACAAGGGGCGCGGAGTGTAATTCGTTAATTTGTTAATTCGTCAATCACTGTTGTCCGGTAAAAATAGTATTTAG
>JAYRVB010000033.1:0-7848 GCA_041918775.1 Chitinophagales bacterium | reverse complement strand
GATCTCGCCTGTGCTGATGGGTTGTAATTCGATATTGATAATATAAGGAGCATCGGGCATGTCTTCCTGCAATTGAAAGTTTTCGCTATGGAAGAGGTAGCCTTCTTTTTGCACGAAGAGTCCATATTCATTGCCTTTTGGCAGTACGACCAGAAATTCGCCCGTTTGGGGGTCTGAATAGCTGGTGGCCACGGTTTCGCCGGTGCTGATATTCAATAATTGTACAGAGGCGCGCAGGGCTTGTTTGGTGCGTGCATCGGTAACGATTGCTTTCACCCAGGTAACCGGATCAGCCTGCACGGATGCCGGAAGTTCAAAGGAGAAAATATCGAGGTCGTTTTTGGTTTTGCCGCGGTCGCTGGAAAAATAAGCGGTTTTGCCATCAGCGGATACAGATAAACTGATCTCGCGGTTGTTGGTATTGATCGGATAGCCGAGGTTTACGGGTTTCGACCATACGCCGGCCTCATCTCGGGTGGAATAGAACAGATCGGCAGAACCCATGCCCGGGTGTCCTTCAGAGGAAAAGTACAATGTTTTACCATCCGGGTGGATGAAGGGGCATTGTTCTGAATATGGGGTATTGATGGTTGTGCCCAGGTTTACCGGCTCTGTCCAGTAGCCGTCGTCGCCCATGGTAGCCATCCAGAGATCGTAGCTGCCTGTGGTGCCCGGTCTGGCGGAGCTGAAGAACAATTCGCGACCATCAGCGGATACGGAGGGCTGCGATTCCCAGTCGGCGGTGTTGATGATGGTGCCGCAATTTTCGGGAAATGACCATTGGTTGCCAATGCGAATGGAATAATACATGTCGCAACTGCCATATCCGGTTTCAATATTGTCGCAGGCTGTATAGAACAGGTAGCGTCCATCCGCAGAAATGCTTTGGGCGCCTTCATTGAGTTTGGTGTTCACCGGAGCGCCCATATTTTCTGCAAGGGTCCAGGCGCCATCGCGGAAATAGCTGATATAAAAATCCTCGTTCTCAATGGCGCGTTGATCGCCGGGGCCTGTGCTGATGTAGTCGGGGATACGGCGTGTCATCACCAACACGGAGCCGTCTACCGACAAGCTGGGAAAATATTCAGGGTCGTTTGAATTGACGCCTTCGCCCATATTAATGGGGTTGAATTCGACAGGATTTTCCACTGCTTTGGCGGCGAATTCAAAATTTTTGCGCTGTTTGATCGCTTTTGTTTTCACATCCCCTTTGATGTCGGGGTTCTGGAGGAAGATGGTGATATGTTCCAGCGCGTCGGCGTAGTTGCCGATATTGCCTTCTGCCTCAGCAAGTTTGGAGTAAAGGAAGGGATCACCGGTAGGGTCGAGTTCGATCACTTTCAGGTAGCATTCTGCTGCCATGGTATCGTTCTTCAGGTTGCGGTAAGTATCGCCCAGGTATTGCCAGGCGGTAACGAAGTTTGGTTCTTCTTTGATGGCATTTTCGAAGCTGATGAGTGCTTTGTCGAAGTACTTGAGCATGGCGCGCTGAACCCCTTCATCGAGGTATTTCATGGCTTTGTTGGAGGCATTCTCTTGTGTAACAGGTTGTGCCATTAACAGGGAGCTACCGCTCAACAGGATCAACAACAATACATTGCGCATGGTTACTATCATAACGTAAAGATGGGGTATTCAGTGTATGTAAGCAAAAAGTATTCCTAAAGCACCGAAAAAGTAAGGTTGTGCATTTTTGCCCGACCTTACTTTTCGGCAAAAAGAAAGACCTCTGTGGGTGACAGAGGTCTTTCGGGTTGTGCGTATGTTTCCGTATTACTTCATTACATCTTCAGCAGATTTATCGTGGTCGCCTTTTTTATACATATCGAGTGCGATCGCAGAAGCGACGAAGATCGAAGAGTATGTTCCAAAGCCGATACCTACGAAAAGTGCAAAGGCAAAACCTTGAATATTTTCATTACCGAAGATCATGAGCACAACAATGGAGAGGATCGTTGTACCTGAGGTGATCAAAGTTCGGGATAATGTTTCATTAATAGCCATGTTAAAGATCTGTTTTGGTGTTCCGGATTTGCTTTCGCGCAGATATTCGCGAATACGGTCGAACACCACCACGGTATCGTTGATCGAATAACCGATCACCGTAAGGATGGCTGCGATGAACGTTTCATTGATCTCGAGTGAGAACGGCATGATATCTTTCAGGATCGCATAGAGTGCCAATACCATGAAGGCATCATGAATAAGTGATGCAACAGCACCCACACCAAACTGCCATCTGCGGAATCGCAACACGATATAAATAAAGATGGCAATAAAGGCAATGATAATCGCTCTTGCAGCAGATGCCTGAATGTCGGACGCGATGGTAGGTTCCACCTTCATCTGACTTTCTTTATATTCTGAATCCCAGGTATTGAAATCTACATTGTTATATAAGCCACTCAGTTCTTTGTATAAACTTGCAGTTACCAATGAGTCGGCTTTGGGATCCGGACTGTCGATCATGTATCCGGTAGTGATCTTTAATTTGTCTGCACTACTGAATGTTTTCACCTGCACACCCTTATCGAAGTCGCTGAGTTCATTGCGTACCTTATCGGCATCAATAGCTTGTTCGAAACGCACTGTGTAAGTTCGACCTCCTTTGAAATCGATACCCAGATCAAAACCGCTGGAGAACATCGCCACCAAACCGAGCACGGTAAGTATAGCAGAGAAAATATAGCCTTTGCGGCGGTTACCCATCAAATCCCACTTGATATTTTTGAAAGCATCTTTGGTCATGCCGGTATAGAATTTCACCGGTTGATCTTTTTTCACTCTGGAATCAATGATCAATCGTGAAATAAATATGGCACAGAATAAAGAGGAAATGATACCGATCATCAGGACTACGGCAAAACCTTTGACAGGACCTGTACCGAAGTTGGCCAGGATTATCGCAATGATGAGCGTAGTGAGGTTACCATCGATGATAGCAGAGTATGAGTTTGTGTAACCATCAGCTACAGCCTTAACCATACTTTTCCCTTTATGCAATTCCTCGCGGATACGTTCAAAGATGATCACGTTTGCATCCACCGCCATACCCATGGTAAGTACGAGACCGGCGATACCCGGCAGCGTTAGTGTTGCGCCAATAGAAGCAAGTGCACCAAAAATGAAGAAAAGGTTGGCAAACAAGGCAATATCGGCGATCAAACCTGATGAGCTGTAATACAACACCATGAAAATGATCACGAGCACCAGACCGAAGACCATCGACAATAAACCCACACGGATAGATTCGGCACCTAAAGATGGTCCGACACTTTCTTCCTGAGTGATGCGTGATGGTACCGGTAATTTACCTACTTCCAGAATATTGGAAAGGTCGATCGCATCCTGCTGTGTGAAATTACCGCTGATCGAAGAACGACCATTCGGGATCACATCATTTACCACAGGTGCTGAGTAAATTTTATTGTCTAACGCAATAGCAATGAACTGACCTTTGCGTGCTGTAGTAATATCTCTCCATTTACGTGCGCCATCAGAATTCATGGTGAGTGAAACCACGATATTATTCACCTGGTCGCGGTCAGGAGAAGCATTTTTGATCACGCTACCATCCAACAACGGGAGGTCGTCGTCTTCATTTCCCTGAATGGCATACACGTTATAGTTTTTCGTGCCTTCATCAGGTTTAGCAGCGAGCATAAAACGCACACCTGCAGGAAATACATCACGCACTTCTTCCATGCGGAGATATTTCATGAGTTTGGCCGTGTCGCTTTCCGCTACATTTCCAAAAGCAGCCGCATCAGTAGCCTGAAGCAGGATATCGATCAGCGGGCCGCCTGTATTTTCTGTATCTGCTGCAGCTGTATCTTCTGCCAACATGGCATCAATAGAATCTTTGCTTAAAGATGCAGTATCTGTTGCTGCATCTGCAACGGTATTCGTATCTGTGCTTAATACTCCTGTATCTGCAGCAGTTGTTTCATTTTCTTCGATGCTGATCAACATGTTGTTAGCCTCATTGATGAAGCCTCCTGCATTTTGACCGGGAATCACTGCCCAAAACTCGAGATTAGCTGTAGACTGGAGGAGTTCTCTGGCGCGTTTAGGGTTGTCGACACCGGGAAGTTCCACCATGATACGACCGGTGCTTTGCTGCAGGGTAACGTATGGTTGGGTAACGCCGAATTTGTCGATACGTTCTTTCAGCTTGGTATACGTTGACTGCACACCTTCATCAGCAGCTTCTTTCAGGTAGGATATCACTGCATCATTTGATGCGTTGCGTGGTAATTCATCCACGTTGCTACCGTTGCTGAAGAGGGTCACTAATTGTGCACCCGGATTGGCATTCACATAGTTATCAGCAAATAATTCGATCAGGTTTCCTTCACCGGCAGCTTCCTGTGCTCTTGCTTTATCGAGCGCGGCGAGGAATTTCGGATTTTTAGGATCTGTTGCTTTTTGCTTGATGAGGTCGTATTTGGAAACTTCCATCACCACGCTCATACCACCCTGCAAGTCGAGACCGAGGTTGATCGAGCGACGTTTTACTTCATCGAAGGTATATTTTGCGATACCGATGTTGTAAACAATTTTGTCGGCGTTTTCGGCATAATACGTGCTTTTGGCATCGGCAATTGCTGATTTACGCGCCTCACCGGTAACATCTGCCGGTACGGCGGAATTTGCATACTCTTCAGCTTTTTTCGTTTCGCGACTAGCTACCCATGTAAATGACAGTTGGTAAAGACATACCACAAACATGGCCGCGAGAAAGAACTGAACTAAACCTTTTCCCTGCATAAAAATTTTGGTTGTTGTTTTTGTTATTGTCTGTATCTAAACAGACACACCTTTCCAATAAAGGCGGGTGCAAATATAGGAGTATCAACGGAAGTTTGGTAGCGCCAATCGCTTAATTTTCAAGGACTTTGAGGATGAGCGACAGCTGTACAGCGCGTTGGGGAACAAAAAAGCCGCCCTGTGGTAGGCGGCTTTCCTGTAGAAGGGTATCTTTTTTACTGAACTTTGATCATTTCTGTGCTACCCAAAAGCTCGGTATCGTGCAGCATGTGCACTTTATACACGCCAGCCGGTAGTTCAGATGTATGCACGATCAGGGTTTGGGCACCAGTTACGGAGGTGCTGTATACCACGCGGCCGGTCACATCATACACCTGCAGGGCATTTGCTTCAGCATTGTTGATGGTGATGGTCACATAATCCTGAACCGGATTTGGATACAGGTTGAAGCCTGAAGCCAACCATTCATCTATGCTGTTACACAGGTTAGCGGTCACATAGCCTACGGTGGTCACTTCATCTTCACCCAGGTCGTTGGTTACGTTCAGGGTTACATCGTAAGTGCCCGGGGTGCTGTAGACCACGGTTGGGTTTTGCAGGATGGAGCTTGCCGGAGAACCGCCTGTGAAGGTCCAGTTCCAGCCTGTAGCGCCAACTGACATATCGTCGAACACCACGGTAAGCGGTGCACAGCCTGAAGTGGTATCAGAACCAAAGGCGGCTGTTGGTGCGGCGCTGATGAGGTCATACACCCTGAACACATCTACACCTGCTTCCACCAGGTGACCGGTGGCACTTTGATCTGCAGTGCGGAAGCGCACGGTCATATTTTCTGTTGGGGTGATGAAGTTATTGATATCGATGGTTACAGCGTTCCACTGACTTAACAGCGCAGCAGGAACAGCAGTAATATTATCTACCTGCACTTCGGTGATGCCATTATTGATGAACACCTTAAGTGTATCATTTGGCGAGCCTGCGCCACCACCGTTATAGAACCAGCGGTAATAAGAAAGCTGAGGGTCGGCATAAGTAGAAAGGTCCATAGATGGCGAAACCAGGAATACTGCGCCATTGTCAACATCGTCGGCACCAGCAGCCTCATCTGGGGCATTGCCGGTAACGAATGCTTCTACACCATAATCGTCGTCTACATCCTGCTCAGGGTTCGAAAATTCTCCGCCTGCGATCCCGGTACCGTTAGGTTCACCTTTTTCCCATTCGCCACTGTCGGCGAGGTCGGTGGATGTCCACAAATTGGTAAAGAGGAAATCATCATAATACCCGCGGTTGAGGTAGATCGTATAGCTTCCACCTGGTTCTATATCCACCGGCATGCCATTGGTTACAAACTCCCATTTGCCGGCATAAAAAGTATAGTCGCCGGTATACATTGTAAGCGTAAAGTTTCCGGCCGCGTCGGTTGTAGTTTCTTCTGTATAAATGTCATTTTGGAAGAGCACATCTGCATTGGCAATGCCCAATCCTGTGGAGATATCGATCACCTGACCGCTAATGCTCACAGGAACAAGTGGTGTGAGGGCTGCGTCAACAATGGCGGTATCGCCGCTGATCAATTCTATGCCTGTAACAACCAGGTTTTCATAGCCGGCCTTTGTAAAGGTAAAATCATAGGTGCCAGGGTCAGAAGTTCCGCTGCTGTATGATCCTGTAAGATCCGTACTGGCGTCAACCGCTCCCGTATAGTTCACTTCTGCGCCAAAGATCGGAGCTCCGGTAACTGCGTCAGTTACTTGTCCCATCACATAAGCTGCCGGAGCGTACTCTACCCCTACAATAAACAGCCCTTCTTCCATATCCGAAACAATGATGTTGGTAGAAGGCAAATATGGCCATGCTCCCCAGGCGCCGTTGAAACCACCACCTGAAAGCGGAGAGGTGTCGTATTCGCCGATCTTCACCATATTGGATGGATCGGAGGCATCAGTTACCACAACACCATCGCGATAATAAGCGGTTACTAAATAATCGCCTACCACCATCACGTTGTGCGGAATGGAATTGGTGCCTGGATTGGCCTGGAACTGGTCGAGTTCAATGATATCAGTAAGGTCAGACACATCGTAAGAGGCCACCACCGCGTTATTCACTTCGTCTGTGGTAAACAGGTAGTTGCCGTCATCGGTGAGCCAGGTATTGTGGGTAAAATCGTCGGGGGTATTTTGCTGTGCGAGCAGGTCGGGAGAGGTTTTATCGCTGATATCCCATACCGAGAACCAGCCGTCGTAAATATTCCCTGCCCAGAGGGTATCGCCGCGCACATAGCCATCGTGAATATACCAGAGGTCAACCTCGCCCACATATTCCGGTTCCATAGGATCTACTGTGGCGTCGAGCATTTGATCACCGCCATTGCCAATATTTGAACCGAACACGTGCACGATTCCATTTTCATCGCAAAAAACGGTGTGTCCGGTTTCCAGTCCGATACCGCAATCTGTATAGTTGAAATCTACAGGGCCGGGGAGTGTGCTGAGGTCGATGCACAATAAACCACCACCTGCTTCTGTAACCACATAGGCATAGTTGCCATAGGTGCGCACTTCGCGCCAGATGCTGTTGTTGCCATTGATGAACTGCACTTCTACCGGTGTGGTAGGGTCGGTGATATCTACAATGGATGTACCATCATAAGTACCCACGATCGCATACTCATTACCGGCACCATCGGCCCATCCGGTGAGGTTTGATAACTGGTCTGCGTAAGGAAGATGCCCTAAAAAAGTAACGCCCTGGGCATGGAGGGAAACTGATGCGCATACTAAGGCCATCAGCAGAGGAGTAAATCTTTTCAGCATAGAGGTTTATTGTTCCACATCAAAGATAAAGAAATTCTACAGGCAAATAACGAGCCGGCATGTGGACATACCTTACGCTGGGTAAAATATGGCGCAGGGGTGACAGGAGTGGGGGCGAAAAACAAGGATCAGACCTGCGTCAACCAAAACAGCAGGCCTGATCGGGCATTATTACGCTTTTTTACACGTACTTATACCAAATGGGAGATAGAGCGGGCACCAGCTTACGAGTGCGGTAAATGCGAATACGACACCCAGG
>JAYRVB010000032.1:0-2433 GCA_041918775.1 Chitinophagales bacterium | reverse complement strand
TACAGACACTTCCCAACGATACTGCCTGTAATCTCAAAAGCCAGAATGAATAAGAATATTAAGGAACTATGTGAGCGGGCAGGTTGGAACCAGGCTGTCGGGAAGTCAAGGGCACGTAAAGGGTTGGCCAGGAATGTCATGCTAGAAGGTGAGCAGGCTAGGTTTTGTGACCTGGTTACCACCCATACCATGCGAAAGACAGCAATAACCACCTTGCTGATATTGGGCGTGCCTGAACAAGTAGTCAGAAAGATTTCAGGACACGCTCCGGGCAGCAAGGAGTTCTACAGGTATGTCCATTATAGTCAGCACTATGTAGACTCCCAAATTCAATTCGGAATGGAAAGATTTAATTCCCTGGCAACTAAGTAGTTGAACGCCCATATTCAAATGCATGCAAACAAATGTATCACGAGACTTAATGGTTCGTTGCAATAATGCGCTTATCTGGTCAGGTAGTTCCCATAAGTAAAAATTAAGCGATATATGTTCAGGCGGCGTATAGGCATGATGTAAGTCCCCACGCCACTTACCGCCATAAAAACCATATCTTTGCAGCAATTTTAAAAAATTCTATGAAAGAAGTATATATCGTATCGATGGCGCGCACGCCTATAGGGAGCTTCGGTGGTGGTTTAGCTACCCTTTCTGCTCCTCAGATCGGTGCTGTAGCCATCAAAGCCGCCATAGAACGCGCGGGTATTCAGGCAACTGATGTTCAGGAAGTGTATATGGGCAACGTATTGTCAGCAAATATTGGTCAGGCGCCTGTAACTCAGGCCATGCTGGCAGCCGGCATTCCGGATACAGCCTCTTCCACAGCCATTAACAAGGTTTGTGCCTCAGGCATGAAGGCCATTATGGTGGCTGCACAGCAGATCATGCTCGGAAGCGCAGAGATCGTGGTAGCGGGCGGTATGGAAAGCATGAGCAATGCACCATATTACCTGCCTAAGGAACGCTGGGGTGCAAAAATGGGCAATACCGAAGTGATCGACGGCATCATAAAAGACGGCTTATGGGACCCTTACGGCAATAAACACATGGGCAGCTGCGGCGAAACGTGTGCACGCACCTACCAGTTCAGTCGCGAAGACCAGGACAATTATGCCATCGCCAGCTACAAACGCGCTGCAGAAGCGTGGAAAAACGGTGCCTTTGCGAAAGAGATCGTACCGGTGGTGATCCCGCAAAAAAAAGGAGACCCTATCGTGGTGTCTGAGGACGAGGATTATACCAAAGTGAAGTTCGATCGCGTAGCCACCCTATCTCCTGCATTTGAAAAAGACGGCACCATCACTGCAGCCAATGCTTCTAATATCAACGATGGCGCTGCTGCCGTTGTACTGATGAGCAAAGAACGTGCAAAGGCTATGGGCATCAAACCATTAGCCCGCATTGTCGGATTCGCAGATGCACAACAAACCCCTGAGTGGTTTACCACCACCCCGGCCAAAGCAATGCCAAAAGCGATCGCTGCAGCGGGTTTGCAGATCAGTGATATCGACCTCTTCGAGATCAATGAGGCGTTTTCAGTGGTGGCCCTTGCCAATATGAAGGATCTGGGGATTTCGCATGATAAAACCAATATCTATGGCGGTGCGGTATCCATAGGACATCCTATCGGATGCTCAGGAGCACGCATTACCATTACCTTGTTGAGCGCCTTGATCAATACCAACTCCCGTTACGGATGCGCAGGTATCTGCAATGGCGGTGGTGGAGCAAGCGCTATTGTGATCGAGCGTTTGTAAGCACGAATGCCTTATCCGAAGGATTATACACAGCTGATCATACAATAAAACAAGTCGAAAAAGCATTATATATGCCCGAGCTTTACAGCCGGGCATTTTTTTTGCAACTCTATGAATATGCGCATAATCATTGCACTACTTCTCGCACTCACTCCGGCCATGATGCAGGCTCAGAAAGGGGATAAAACCATTACCCCTGAAAACCTCGTCAGCCTGAACGCCTATGCAGATACCCTGAAGTACTTAGGCGACAGCGTTGTGCAAAGCAGCGACTGGGCCATGCGCGAACAAGCCTGTATCGTATTCCTGAAGAAATTAAAGACCGCGCTCAAAATTGAAAACAGTTACCAGTTCCCTTTTGATTCCGTGGTAACCATGTCGGTAAAATATGCACCTGATAACACCTTCCGCATCCTCACCTGGCAATTGCAGATGAAAGACCATAGTCACCGATATTACGGCGCACTGCAAATGAACACACCCGAACTCACGCTGATACCGCTCATCGACATGAGTATGTTTGTTGGAAACCCTGAAGACACCCTGCTTTCAGCGAATTCCTGGTATGGCTGTGTATACTATAACATCGTGCAAAAAAAATATCGCGGTCGCACCTATTATTATTTATTCGGATGGGATGGCAACGACATGTGGAGCAATAAAAAACTAGTAGACGTAC
>JAYRVB010000031.1:0-9480 GCA_041918775.1 Chitinophagales bacterium | reverse complement strand
GGTAGTGAGTAGTGAGACGAATGCATGATTTTTTAGGCATGTAGGATAAAGTTGTTCTGCTAATAACATGTATTATTGGGCAACGTAGTTGCCTGTATTTAATTGGGCTGATCTCACTACTCACTACCCACTACTCACTACCATCCCAGGATTATGCTAATATTGTAAGATGAAACTGTTTTATCTGATCTTAGGCGTGTTTATTACGTTTATGGTGATCATGTTTGTGCGGGCGGGGGAAGGGACTGATTTGACCGAAGTGGTGAATAACACCGAGAAAATACAGATCACTTTTTATTCGGAAACGCAGGGGGAAAAATTTGTCGAGATCACCGATCGGGATGTGATCAGGAAATTTGATGCGTATATCAGTTCGAAGGACACACCTGTGTATCAATGTGGTTACAACGGCAAGATCGTTTTCTTTTTATTTGCTGATGTGGCTCCTCCTGGGAAAAATACCATTGTGGTGGAGTTTAACCTTGAACCAGATTGTCAACACGCTGCATATTTTTATGCCAACAGCCTGCAAACGAAATCGCTTACAGAGGAAGGCTTACAATATTTAAACAATTTACAACATTAAGTATGCCGATCTACGACCCACGCGAACAAAAAGGGCCTGTGTTACCGGTACTGCTACTGGCAAATATCTTTCCTTTGGTTGGTATCGTATACGATGAGATTTCGTTCTTCGCACTCTTTTATTTGTATTGGTGGGAAACCGTTATCGTCAGCATTTTCCGCTGGCAAAAAATGGCCTGGGCAGAAAAACCTTCCGAACCCGATCCATTGTTCCTGGTAAACGGTCGGATACTCACAAAAGTACATGTAAATAACCGAGGTAAAATGCGGCGACAATATTTTTTTATGCGCTCAGGCATCATGATCTTTTATCTGATCTTCATCATCGTGTTTGTAGGTGCAATGAGTACGATGTCGGAGGACACCAGCGGATTTGCCGCTGCCATCACCTTTAATGAACCCTGGGTGTTTTGGAGCTTCATTGGGTTTACGGCTTTACACCTGACAGACTATATCACCTGGATACAGCGCAAGGCGTACAAAGAAACCACCCTGGTAGAGCTGGCCTCCCCATTTGATGGACGCATTATATTAATGCACCTCGTAATCGTACTGGGTACTTTCTTAGCGATGTATACCAGCGAAAACCTATTTCCGAATCATCCACGCGCGGCAAGTATTGGATATGGCGTACTTTTTGTAGGCATAAAAACAATTGTAGATGTGATCGCCTACAAAAAGAATGAACCGCGACAAAAAACACTGGATACGCTGCTGCGTAAGAAATAGTCGTGTTTACGTTATATCTGCGCGAGTGTGGCGCACAGTAATTTCCAGAATTTATTCACCGACGCAATATGCACTTTTTCATCAGGCGAATGCGGATGCTTGATGGTAGGTCCGAATGAGATCATATCCAAACCCGGATATCGCTCGCCTAAAATACCACATTCCAAACCTGCATGTATGGCCATCACTTTTGGTGAATCGTTGAACAAGGTTTTATAATTGTTTTCCAACACCTTTAAAATGCGTGATTCCGGATCAGGCGACCATCCCGGATACGCACCGCCGTGTTCTACCGTGCAACCCATCAGGGCAAATGGTGCAGCTACTGTATAGGCTACGTCATATTTTCCACTTTCCACGGATGAACGCTGCAAACTTTGTGTAGTGAATTTTCCATCCTGCACCACTACGCGCGCCAATGAAGAACTTGTTTCCACCAAACCCGGTATGGCACTGCTCATGGTGTATACACCATTGTGTGCGGCTTGTATAGCGGTGGTCACCTTGCGCGTATCATCTGCCGACATCACCGTGGCAGGTAATGTGGTTTCCTCCACGGTAATGGTCAATCCACTGTCCTGAATATGATATTCTGCTTTAATGGCCTCTGCTCTTTGTGTGCATACCTCAACCCATTTTGCATCGGTTACGATCACTGTTGCAAAAGATTCACGCGGGATGGCATTGCGCAAACTTCCACCATCAATGGATGCAATTTGCAAGCCGTAAGCAGCACAGTCGTACATCAATCTATTCATGATCTTATTGGCATTGCCGCGCTCGAGATGAATATCTACACCACTATGTCCGCCTTTTAAACCACTGACACTAATGCGAAAGGCCTTAGCACCGGAAGGCGGCGTGGTTGCCGTATATACATACTGGGTATTGGTATCGATACCGCCCGCACAACCAATAGAAAACTCGTCGTCGTCTTCTGTATCGAGATTCAATAAAATCCTTCCCTCCAAAATTCCTTTTTGCAATTCTTTCGCACCGGTCATACCGGTTTCTTCGTCGATGGTGAATAACGCTTCGAGTGCCGGGTGCGGAATATCTGTTGATGCCAGCAGAGCCATAATGGATGCAACACCAATACCATTGTCAGCACCTAAAGTGGTGCCTTTGGCTTTTACCCAATCGCCATCGATATAAGATTGAATACCCTGCGTAGAAAAATCAAATTGTGTGTCGGCATTTTTTTGATGCACCATGTCGAGGTGACTTTGTAGAATAACCGTTGGTTTATTTTCCATGCCGGCCGTTGCAGGTTTATATATGATCACATTGCCAATAGCATCGCGCACGGTTTTCAATCCCAGCGATTGCCCGAATTGCACCATATAGTCGATGATCCGGGCTTCCTTTTTTGATGGCCGCGGAATGGCATTGATATCTTCAAAATATCCCCAAATGGCGGATGGTTGCAGGTTGCGAACGGTATTAGTCATAGAAACGAAATTTTGATCAAAGGTACTGCAAAGAAAGTTTTGGTGATTTTCGTCAAAAAGTACGGTATTGGCCGAAATTTCACCTATCATTAAGGTCTAATAACTACCAACATGAATTTAATTTTACAAAACTTCCGCAAACTCGTGGCGACCGCGTTTGTGGCAGGCGTGGGTGTCACAGGCGCTTACGCACAGTCGTATTATGTGCAGAACACGTGCGACTTCGCTCCTCTTGCAACAGCAGGAACAACAATTTGTCTGGGTGATGACGTGGTGAGCTCTGCGATCCCGATGGGCTTCACTTTCAATTTCTACGGAACAGATTTTACCGATTGCTATATCAGCTCTAACGGTTTTATTTCGTTTACGGCAGGTATGGGAAGTGGATGTTGCACAGGCCAGGTATTACCTAGCGGAACATTCCCGAACACGATCTTTTTGGGTCAGGAAGACTGGGATCCAAACTCTTGCGTTGACGGTGAGATCTCTTATTACACCACAGGTGCTCCGGGAAGCCGCATTTTTGTAGTGAGCTACACTGATGTGCCACACTATCCTGGTCCTGAAGGCGTATTCCCGATCACCGTACAGTGTCAACTGTATGAAGGTACAGGTGAAGTGCGCATCGTTACCACACAAATGAACAGCGATGGCGGATTACACACCATGGGCTTGAACCACGATGGCACTGAAGCTGACATCGTTCCCGGTCGTAACAGCCAAAACTGGTCAGCATTCAGCGAATGTATTTCTTTTACCGTATTTATTCCTTCTGATTATGATGCCGGTGTAATTGATGTTACCAGCCCTATTTCTGATGTAGTTATGGGTGTAGAAAACGTAACTGTAACCATTAAGAATTATGGCGCATTGGATATCTCCGGATTCCCTGTTAGCTATACAGTTGATGGTGGTGCAGCAGTTACTGAAACGTATACAGGTACTATTCCTTCATTGGGAACAGCCAGCTATACATTTGCTACTACTTATGATTTCACAGCAGATGGTTGCTACGACATCAACGCCTATACTTCATTAGTAGATGATGGCGATGCTGCTAACGACGACTACATGGAATCAGTATGTAACCTCGGGCCTATCACCGGAACAGGTGCGATTTATGTATATAGCAACTCAACAGGTGCCGAACCATGGTTTACAACTACAAACACAACAGCCATGACTTCAGTATTTGGTGCTGAAGGAACAGGTTGGGATCGTGCATTTTTTGAAACTTTGGATCCGGGAACAACATTCTCATCCGACAACTGTTTCATCTTCCTTGAAGGTTCTGATTCACATGCAAACGAATTGGAAACTTTCCTGACTACAAACATTTCGTTGATCGAAAACTGGGTGTCTTCAGGTGGTAAATTATTATTGAACTCTGCGCCTAACGAAGGTGATGGTATGAGCTTTGGATTTGGTGGTACTTCACTTACCTATGCTTACTATACCAACAATGCTACCATAGGTGCAATCGGCCATCCGATCTTCTCAGGTCCTTTTACTCCTGTAGGCTCTGATTGGACAGGTTCATCTTTCGGACATGCTATTGTTAGCGGTACTGGTTTGACCAACGTGATCGTTGATCTGTTTAACCCAACTGCTGCTGTGTTGACTGAAAAATCTTGGGGTTCAGGAACTGTAATGTTTGGTGGCATGACCACAAACAACTTCCATACACCACTTACTGAAGCCGCTAACCTGCGTGCAAATATTCTGGCTTACCTGAGCTGTACTCCGGTTTTAGTGTGTGAAACTCCTGGTGGCTTGTATGCAGATGGTATCACTACTGATGATGCTATGTTGCATTGGGATGCTGTTGACGGTGCCGACCAATATCGTGTAACGTTGCAAAATACAGCTACCGGTCTTACACAAACCAGAAGCTATGTAGAAAACATGGTGAGCATTGTTGATGTGCTTACTCCACTGACCACTTATGCATTCCGTGTAAAAACCGTTTGCTATGATGATCTGGAAACTAAATCAGCAAACTCCGAATGGTACTACTTTACAACCTTAGGTCGCCTAGGTGAAGGTGATGCAGTAGTAAGCATGTATCCTAACCCAACTTCCGGCACATTCTCTATCAATGTAGAAGGCTATGCAGGAAATAGCTTCAACATGATCGTTACTGGTGCTACCGGTCAGGTGGTATATTCTTCAGTGATCAACATCGAAAGCGATAGCCACACAGAAACCATTAGTCTTACTGATGCTTCTGCAGGTGTTTATCAGGTTACTTTGTTGAACAACGAACAACAATTGAACTATCCGATCGTGGTGATCAAATAATGATCATACATAATCAAAAAAAGAGCCACTTCAATGAGTGGCTCTTTTTTTTGTCAGTGGGTGAGTGGGTCAGTGGGTGAATTGAATTTCTTTGCGCCTTTGCGTGAAAATCTCACGATCCCTACATCAAAAATTCATCTTGATCCCCGCCTGATATGTTCTAGGTAAACCCGGACGCCATCCTGCAGGTCGGTCAGAAACGAGATATACTGTATCTGCAACGTTCATCATCGTGCCGAAGAAGCACCAATTTGGATTTACATTGTAAGTAACACTTGCATCTACCACGGTACGTGCAGGAATTAATTCCGCATCTGCAATAGCACCTTGTCCGGGTGTGGTGCGCATCGCACTGATATAATTGGTATTGATATGCGCAGCAAATTTTGCATAGGCAAATCCCAACATCGCATTTACCTGATGTGCAGATTGATATGGGAATATATCTCCCTGCTGCACTTCACCCCAATCTTCATACGATGCATCAAAATCGGTAGTGAATCTGCTATCAGTAAACGTATACGCAATCACAAGCGGAACACTGAATCTACTTGAACCATTAAATGCCATCAGGTCGTATGCCGCCTGTAATTCCAAACCCACAGTATTTACGGCGCCTGCATTGAACTGATCGCCTGTACCTGCACCACCGGTAGAAGTCATATCGGTGCCAAGCAAATTGCTGTAATCATTCATGAAGGCAGTTGCATGAAGCAATGCCGCTCCTTTGCTATAGCGCACCCCTAATTCGTAATTCACGCTTTCTTCAGGATCTGTATCAGGTGTTACTCCCGGAG
Source organism: Chitinophagales bacterium (assembly GCA_041918775.1). GTDB lineage: Bacteria > Bacteroidota > Bacteroidia > Chitinophagales > BACL12 > UBA7236. The sequence continues at coordinate 3,617 of JAYRVB010000031.1, read as the reverse complement.
GACCAAAACCTTTATGCACACCTGCAAAAACATGCGTTGATTTACTCCATGCATAATCAATACCAACGCCCGGAACTATCGCTGAAACTGCATTTGAAGTGGTGCTCATATCCGTGCCAATTCTATCCGGATCCGTTTTCCCATAATCATCTTCCGACATCTCAATTTGTTCGTAACGCACACCCGGCACCATTGTCCATTTACCCCACGATAATTGATATTGCACATAAGCCGCCAACGCATTCGCTTCACGCACCCTGTTACTTTCTGTGCCCGGAGTTCCTGATGCAGTAAGCTCCATCACACCATCAGCCATGGCATACAGATCATCCCACTGAAAACGATCCACACCATCCCTATGCACACGCACACCAAATTCAGCTTCGTGTTTCCACATCCCTACGGTCTTATGATATTCAAGTTGCGATTGCAAGCCTCGCGCATAATATTCGCGGTTGTTTGCACGCACCGTAAGTGCATTTGATAATACACTGCTCGCCCCTGTCAGTATCGCATAGGCATCATTATACGCAGCAGGATCTTCCAATACATCTGCTATCGCATATTTAGTGCCGGTGCTGTCGGTCACATTATTCAGCTTATACCAGTTGCGTGAAAATTGCGTTGCATATACAGAAGTGGTTAACCCCATTTGCCGCGTAAAATCTATATGATGCGTGGCACTGTACTGACGCTGCGTGGTTTGCATATTATCCATTTGCGATGCCGCATAGCGTCGGTATGGCGTGCTTGCATAATCATCAGCGGTTAATCCCAAATATGTTTCGTTCGATTGTTCAGATGCCTGCGCTGCCTTGAGTGTGAGCGATTGAAACATTTTCGCATCTGCGCCTGTCTGGAAGCGCAATTTGCCGAGGTAATCACTTTTCGTAAATCCGGTATTGCCCCCATTGTCGAGCTCCTTAAAACCATCAGCACTATATTGAAATGTTTCAAACATATACGCCACATGTTCATGCGCATTACCTGCAAACGCATGCAAATTGCGCGTGCCGAAATTTCCGGCCATCATGCTGAAATGTCCTGAAAAATAATCCGGTATCGGTGTTGAAATAAAATTGATGGCACCACCTGTGGTGTAAGGGCCATATTTGATCTGACTGCTTCCTTTTAATATTTCCACCCCATGCATACGTCCCATGGTCGGAAAATAATACGCCGATGGATCCGCATACGGAGCAGGTGCCATTAAAATACCATCTTCCATCAGCGTGATCTTTGCACTGCGTTCCACACCGGTTCCTCGCAAACCAATATTTGGTCGCAATCCGAATCCATCTTCTTCGCGCATGTTCACACCCGGCGCAAGTCGTAATGTACGAGTAGCATCGGTATAGCTAAAGCGTTGTAATTCTTTTGGGGAAATGTACTGTACTGAACCGGGGATACCTTTCAGTGCATTATTTCCCCTGGTCATGATCATTACTTCATCAAGAGATTCGATGCTGCTAACCATTACAACAGGTATAGACAATACGGCATGCTGCGATACCTGTATTTCTTTCTGCACCGGAGCAAATCCGATACTGTTGAATACCAAAGTATAGGAACCATCCGGCACACCCGACAGTGCATAGTTACCTAAACCGTTGGATGCGGTGGTATAAGTGGTTTGATCGAGGTATACATGCACCCCCTGCAATGCGGTAACACTATCCCCTAAAGTAATAGTGCCCGTGATCGTATTCATTTGCGCGCTGGCCCCTTGTAGTACGAGTGCCCAACAAGCTATAGTAGTTACAAATTTCATGCTTATTCCCCTTTTGTGCGCTGCAAAGGTCAGTACCAATCCCCCGGCATCAAATACCTACTTAGGGGTATTTTAGATTTAGTCTAAATAAGGGGGATGTGGGGGATCCCGCTCAGGCGGGATGTCGCTGCGCTCTATGTGGGGGATCCTGTTTAGGCGGGATGTTGCCGCGCTCCAAGTGGGGGATGTAGTTGAGCTCTCCCCGATTCCAATTGGGGGACTGAATCGCCGCCTGCATTCCTCCGCATCTCCGCTCCTCCGCAGCTCCGCGTGAAAAAGGGTCAGGGGATGAGTGTTGAATTTTATGTTTTTGCGTATTAGCTCCCGATTACTATCGGGATTTGCGTGAAAAAAAGCTCCATAAACGTCCCTATCTACCCCTTTTCCTACATCTTAACCACCATTTGTATCTCACGCGCATCCGGTGTTTCGATTTTTAGGAGATAGATGCCGGAAGGTAAAGTGGATATATCTATTTGGGTTGTTTGATTATCGCTGAGGGTTCTGAGTAATTCTTTGCCTTCAGTGGTTATAATACTGATTTGGTAGCTAGAATAAACAGAGGAAATATTCAGCAAGTTTGTCGCCGGATTAGGGTAAATGGAGAGTGTTGAAGCCTCCTCTGCAATACGGAGATCATTAGAACAAGTTGTTATTGCCGTCCAGCTGTGCGACTCCGGGCTACTTGGTGGCGAAGTGATTGTATACGTATGCGTAACCGGTGTAAGTGCATTACTATAAGCCACTTCAGATTTTGGTATCACACTGATGGGTTCAGCAGTAGAACAATCATCCGGCAGTGTACCGTTTGCGCTCTTTACGCACACCAATATACCATTAGAATATGGCGTGGCATCATCATTTACATACCCGGTCATAAAAATATTCGAACCATATAACAACATCGCATCAGGCGAATTGCTTTTATTGCCGAGTGCGTTGTAGGAATTTGCCCAAACTACTGATCCCGCTGTGTCCAGTTTCATTAAAAACATATTGCCCGTTCCTAAATTATATTGGTTACCATAAGCATATACGTATTGTCCTTTGGCTTCAATCGATCTCCATGAACCATCCTTTTCGTATGATGTAAAGTCATAGGCATTTGCCCAATGCACTTCACCATCTGTTTTGGTTTTTACCATCAACAGATCCTTGTTTAAAATAACGCCTGTTTCATCTCCATGTGCTGTCATATATAAGGCATTTGCAGCATACGACAAATCCACAGAATGCAGGCGTGCAGTAGCAGTGGTGAGGTCTCTGAAGTAGGCTTTGCTGAATAATTCGGTGCCCGACTGAGATATTTTCGTGAGCGCACCACGCATGCGTCCGGAACCGCCTGCATTATAATTGTATCTCGCACTCATATAATAGGCATTTCCCACACGCACCATGCTGTAATAGGTATCGGAGCTGGCATTTTCATTGCTGTTATTTAATACCGTTAAACTTCCGGTTGTTCTGTTCACTGTATACACGATGCCTTCTTCTGCATTGGGCGTGTTGTATGATTGTCCGCACACCAAATACACCGACCCCGCTTTCTTTTCTATCACTTTATAAAAACTTGATCCCGGATTTTGCACTTCTTTCGCCCAAAGTACGGTGGAAGTATTATAATCGTATTTACAAATAAATGCAGAACTTGAAAATTCCGCCCCCGTGTTTCTGTGTCCCGCTAATACAATTTTTCCATCAGAGTCAACGATCATCGTACATACATAAGGCAACAGAGAATCATCTATCACTGTAAATACCTGGCTATCCAGCACATCACCGGCAGTATTGTAGCGCACCAGTAAAATGTGGTTTCCTTCATTGCCTGCAACCAGAATATTGCCTT
>JAYRVB010000030.1:0-4894 GCA_041918775.1 Chitinophagales bacterium | reverse complement strand
GATGCCGGAAACGCACTTCCTGCTTATACCTGGAGCACCGGTGAAACGACCTCTGCGATCGCCGTTACTGAACCCGGTATGTATTTTGTCTATTACGAATCACCCTGTAGGCTCATCAGCGATACCGTGCTGGTTACGCTTTGCACCGAAGTGGGCGTGCCCTCGGCCTTTAGTCCGAACGACGATAGTTTCAACGACTGGTTTAACGTGATCGCACCGGATCCATCCGTGGTGCAAAGTTTCCTGATCTACAATCGCTGGGGAGAACTGCTGTTCAGCGGAGATGCAGCTGCTTTGAGCTGGGATGGAAAATATAATGGCAACGCGCAACCAATGGGCACCTATGTATACGTGCTCACCTATACCGACAACGGCACCACCAAAGTGCTGCAAGGTAACTTTACCCTCGTGCGATAATTTCTGCCTCCTGAGAAACTAATGCGGTATGGCTTTACGTTATGATGCGTAACTTTGACCGTGCAGGAAACGACGCCTATACCTCTACCCCAGGAACCGCCGCGCCGCAAAAAGAAGATCCTGAAAATTGTACTGATCAGTTTGGGTGCCTTTATCGGTGTGCTATTGCTTTTGGCTATACTGATACCGATACTCTTCGAAGACAAGATCAAAGCGCTCTTCATTGCCGAACTCAATAAAAATCTGGCCACTGAAGTCACACTGAATGAAGAAGACATTCATATCAGTATCTTCAAACACTTTCCGGAAGCTTCTGTCATTTTTAATCATGTAGGGATACGCGAAAGCTTTCCACGCTCGCAAAAGAATTTTCTGGAAGCTGAAGAGATCAGTCTGCTTTTTAACATCAGAGGTATTTTACGCGGCGATTATACGATCGAACATATTGTAGTGCGCAAAGGATATTGTCGACTCATTACCGATAAAAAAGGCAATATCAACTATCGGTTCTGGAAAGACAGTGAAGACACCAGCGCTTCCTCTTTTCGCATGCAACTGGATAAGGTAGATCTGTATGATATGCAGGTGCAATATCTTGATTATGCATATAATCAGGACATAGAATGCATAGTGCACGATTGCGCCTTTTCCGGAAATTTCACAGATGCACAATACACCATGGAGGCAACAGGCAATGTATTGAGCAAACGTATTCGCATTGGAAATGATAATTACCTGGTGAATAAAGAATGTGCTATCAACACCAAATTACTGGTAGATGTAGCAGCCGATGCTTATACATTTGAAAAAGGATCTGTTACGGTTGATGAAAATACCTTTCTGCTTGATGGCAAGATCGCATTGGCAGGCGACGACCATTATGATCTGCTGATCAAAGGCGACGAGATCAATCTGACCGGACTGATGTTGTTGCTTCCGGGCAATATTTCTTCCAATCTGGATGCTTTACAAACAAAGGGCGACATCGATTTCACTACTACCATTAAAGGATATTATACAAAAACCAAAAATCCTCAGATCGATATTGATTTTGCCGTGCACAAGGGCAGTATTCGTCACGAAAAGTTTGGCGGAAAATTAGATGACATGTCCTTCAGCGGAAAATTTACGAATGGCGCAAAACAACACGACGCTACCAGTAGTATACGCATTCAGGATTTCACAGCCACCCGCGAAGGGCAACCTGTGCGCATGGCGCTTACTTATACGAATTTCAGCAATCCCTATATCGACCTGCAATTAAATGGCACACTGCCCGCATCACTCATTATTCCAATGGCCATGCCTGATGCCGGCAATGTGGAAGGAATGATCGCACTGAATAATATTGCGGTACGTGGTGCCATTCGCACCTTCAATGAAAGTGCAGGAGATGCACCACCCACGGGGAGTATCAGTTTTACGGATGTGGCGTTTCAACTGAATGATCAACGCGTAGCCATTCCCGCGGGTACTGCAGTTGTCAGCAACAATACCATCAACCTGCAACAGATCACACTCGAAGCTGCAGGCTCCACTTTATTTACAGATCTGGAGATCAGCAACTGGATCCAACATATTTTTCCTACCACAAATACACCGGCGTTATTTATTGCCGGAAATGTGCGCGCCGACAAATTTGATGTGAACGGGCTTTTGCAATTAGTTGGGAGTAATGACCAAAGTGAGGGGTCTGCAGAAACGGTAAACGCGTCATCACCCGGCACTACGGCCGCAGAGGACCCATTAAATATCAGTGGTCGTATTGCGATGAACTGCGGTGCATTGACTTACGACCAGATTAAACTGGAAAACGTACGCATGCAGGTAAAACTTGCACCGGGACTTGTGATACTTGAAGATGTGCAGGGTGGTACCATGGAAGGCACCTTTAACATGCAGGCAAGTTTTCGCACGCTGCCCAATGGCGATTTCATGTTGCAAACATCCGGGCAGATCAATTCCGTGGATGTGCAGGAATTATTTCGACAATTGGACAATTTCGATCAGGACGATCTCACCGATAAACACCTGCGCGGAAAGCTTACCGCAAACTTATACGATGTAACTGTCGCGTGGGATAATCAGTATCACCTGAAAGAAGAAAGCATTTACGCACTATGCGATATGCGAATTGAAAATGGTGAGTTAATTGATTATCAGCCATTGGAAAGTTTATCTGCCTTCGTAAAACTCAGCGATCTGAAACACATCACCTTCTCCACCCTGGAAAATAAGATCGAGATCAAAAACCGGGTGGTGATCTTACCAGCGATGCAGATCAAATCGAATGCGATGGATCTGTATATGAGCGGTAAACACACTTTCGATAATGGTGTTGATTATCAGTTCAGGTTATCGCTTGCCGATCTGATGGTACGCAAATACCTCGGCGGCAATAAGCAAAAAGACACCTATGAAGAAGATGCAGAAGGCGGTGTAAATGTATATGTAAGCATGACCGGTACCGTAGACGACCCGGTAATGAAATACAATAAACGCGAAGCAAAACAGAAACTTCAGGAAAGCGGACTGGAACAGCACCGATTTATCGACATCTTTAAGCCTGACCCTGAAGAAACCCTATTCAAAGAAACCGAAACCCCTGACACAGAAACACCCGACGACACAGAAGGTCAGGAGCTGGAGTTCATCGATTTTGAGGAAGACGAATAATCGGCTTACCTTAGCCATACCGCATGCAGATCTACGAACAGAAAAACAGATGGAAGATCATTCTGGTACTCATCGCCCTGGTGATCGTGTCTGCTACATTATTGTATACCAACCGTCTCGCTACCAAACTCGCAGAAGAGGAACGTCAAAAAGTAAGTCAGATCGCTGAAGTGTATAGCTATCTGGCCAATGCGGAAGACATTGCCGATTACGGATTCTTTATTGAATTGATCCAGGCCAATAAAACCGTACCCATCATTTCCACAGATAACAACGGCGAGATCATCGACTATCTGAATATCGATTCTGTAAAAGTGGCACACGACAGCACTTATTTATCCGGTCGATTGAAGGAGATGAAAGATTTTGCCACACCCATCAAGTTTGAGATCAGTGGGGGCATTTATCAATACATTTACTACCAGCACTCCGATCTGTATCAGCAATTGTTGTACTATCCATACGTACAACTCATGATCATCGCAGCCTTTTTGATCGTGGCGTATACCTTGTTCAATACGGCGAGGCGGTCTGAGCAAAATCGTGTCTGGGTGGGCATGGCCAAAGAAACAGCACATCAACTCGGCACCCCTATCTCTTCTCTGGCTGCCTGGGTAGAATATCTCGAGCATATACCTGAATTGCAAAGCAAAGCGAGCGTATTACAGGAAATGGATAAAGATGTACGCAGGCTGGTATTGATCGCCGACCGATTCAGCAAAGTGGGTTCTAAACCCGACCTCACACCTGTGGATCTGTCATTAGAGTTAACGAACTCCATTGATTATATCAAACGCAGAAGCTCGCAAAAAGCGCAATTCTTTTTTCATCCGCCACACGAAGATTTACATGTGCACATGAATGTGATCCTGTTCAACTGGGTGATCGAAAATCTGCTGAAAAACGCACTCGATGCCATGGAGGGCGAGGGAGAGATCACTGTGGATGTAACACGCGACAGCAAATATGCCATCATTGATGTGAGCGATACCGGAAAAGGAATTCCGCGATCAAAGCAAAAAACCGTTTTCGAACCCGGATACAGCACAAAGAAACGTGGATGGGGACTTGGTCTCACATTGGCCAAACGCATCATTGAAAGTTACCACGAAGGCAAGATCTACGTAAAACAATCAACACCCGGTAAGGGAACAACATTCAGAATATTATTGCCGCTCTCTAAATAACCGAGGCGTATCGGCAGCTATATACCTACAGCATATTCAGGCAGGCTACACCTTTGTGCCGCTCATATCCATGATCGTCAGAAACTGAAATTCCGTTACCGGCGACACTGATAACCTGCTGATCTTCACCAGTTGCATATCTGCCAGTGCAGGTGTTTTTTTAATTTCTTTGAGGGAAACTTCCTGCTTTAATTTTTTCACTACTGTGATATCCACAGCACTCCAATCCCCTTCTGTAGCGGTGGGATCGGGATAAGCAGTCTTCGTCACCTTTGCCAGTCCAACACAGGCAGAAACATCGCCACTATGATAAAACACACACAAATCGCCTTTTTTCATCAATCGCAAATTATTGCGCGCAGCATAATTTCGCACACCATTCCATATATCCGTCTTCTTCGCCACAAAATCATCCCAAGAATTAGTCCCAGGCTCTGTTTTGATCAACCAGTATTGCATAATGCAAATATACGAGATGTGTAAATATACGGAGCTTGTGAAATGGAACACGGGTTATACTGATTAAATAGGTAAGAACGGATTAAATGCAATGAAATTCTACAGCTCTCTTCCGCCAGGCCCAAAAAAAATCCCCGCCAATTGGCGAGGATCTT
>JAYRVB010000029.1:0-3559 GCA_041918775.1 Chitinophagales bacterium | reverse complement strand
TTTTTTTCTACTTCAGGGTAGATAAAGATTCGAAGATTCGAAGGATTGTGAATTCAAATGGGATTGCGTAGCAATCTCACATTTATCCTCCAAAAACCAAAATGCATCAACGCAAGAGCACACAGCTGCATTCGTCCCACTACTCACTACTCAATACTCACTACCTATTCAACTCAGCCCATCAAAAACACCCCGCTGCATTACACCTTGAGGCATCCTCTGAACCCTCGTGCTGCATAATAGGATTGTACTCCGTTGTGATAAACAAATACACGGCCAAAACGGTAATCTCCGAAAATCGCGCCATCGAGTTTGCGCATGGCATCCGGTGTTTTTAGCCAGCTGGAGGTTTTTTGGTCGAATTTTCCGAGGGTTTGTAAATGTTGGTATTCTTCTTCATTGAGCACTTCTATACCCATCTCCGCTGCCATACCGATGGCACTGCCTTTTGGTTTGTGTTCTTTGCGTGCGTCGAGACTTTCGGGGTCGTAACATAAACTTCTTCTGCCGGAAGGACTTTCCGCAGCGCAATCTACGATCAGATAAGCGCCGGATTTTTTATCCTGACCGATCACATCGGGTTCGCCGCCGGTGCGTTCCATTTCTTCGAGCGACCAAAGGGCTTCGGCATTCTTCTTTAATCTCGCTTCCACATCGCTCCAGGATATATTCTTGTGCCTGGACATATTTTTTTCAAAACGTTTAGCCACGATGGCGAGTAAGGCATTTGCCTGCGATGCGGATAAGGATGGTGATTTTTTCTTTGCCATGATGAAGACATTAATTTTTCCATTGAATACGGATGCGTGTACGTTGCAATTCCCTCACTTTTCCGGAACGATCTTTCTCCAGTGAGAAGAATGTAACATACAAAGGATTTGTTATTTGCCTGATCGCTAAAGTGCTATCGGTGGCAGCCAGACTAAACTGATGTATTGTTTTGCTTGCTAAAACAAACTGTTCATTTACAAGAGGATTCGGATCAAACCGATGCCAATCAAGATCCGGATCATAAAACCAATAACTATAATAGTTATCAGAAACAAGCATACTTTTTTCTGCGTTAAAGGATGGCTCCGCCATAGTTTTTGGATCAACGGTGATTAGATCATCGAAGGCCAGGCTATCAGGAACCATAAACTTAGTATTATCAAACGCACTATGTATATATACTCCTTCTAATCCCACTAATTTAATCTGCCAAACAAAGGGTTCTTTTGCCAACAATACCGTTTCATCAGATATCTGCACCTGCTTGCCGGCTTGCCAAATTACCACTTCAAATTTCTTCTGGATAGCCGGATGCATGGCTATGCAACTAACGAAAAAAATTAGTGCGCATGCATATATCCCTTTCCGGTTCATTGCTCAAACTTAGCGGTTTTCAGGAACACCTTCAAGCCTGTATACATAGCGTTGTGCAAAATAGTAGCATGGTCTTCATTGCGCATCAATTGGAAATGTGTTTGGGTTAAACCAGTAGATCTGCAATATCTATAAAATCTTTTCGCATCTCTGCGCATGATACGCGGTTCATCTTCCCCAACCGCAATGTAGATAAAGGGATCCGCCTGGATGAATTCGGCATCTGCCGATTGCGCTTTTGCCTCTTCGAGCAATCTCCCATTGTCCCACCAGATGCTCGGACTTACAATAAAATAATGCGAAAACAGACCTGTGTGATGCAATACCATTTCTGTGGCCAACAGGCCGCCTAAGGACTGACCAATACACATGGCTGTGTCATTCACAAGATAGTTTTGTTGTACATAAGGAATCAGCTCCTGTTGTATGAAGCGGATAAAATCCGCAGAATGTCCTGTAGTTGGAAATTCACTTGTGTAAGTAGTATCCTTTGGCGCAAAGGTAAAATCGCGTTTGCGGTCGATGTTCACGATGCCCACCACGATACAATCCTGCAATCCATACATCAATTCGAAAAATTGGAACAAGCCTGCAATGTGGAGAAGATCCTCATCAAGTCCACCATCCAACACATAAACCACCGGGTATTTTTTTGTTGCATCATAGTTGACCGGCAAAGCCACATTGATCTGACGCTCTTCTTGCAGCACCGTTGAATACAGTGCATGCACCCGGCCAATATTCAGTTCGCTGGTTTGTTGCGCATACGTTGCAAAGGAAAAGAGGCATGCACAGGCGAAGAACAAAAGGTATTTCATGGAACAAATATACCAGCTTCCGCATTTCAGTCATCAACGCACCTGCATCGCGTGCACAAGGATATCGATGAGTATAGGTCCGGGTCGGACACCACCGTTTTTTCGCATCGGGGTAACCACCCGGTGCGAAGGAAACAGCAGGCCATCTGCCCTGCTATGCGCCTGTACTACCTGCGCTGCTGTAGCCAATTTACTGATGACCTCCGCCACATAATTGTGCCGTCTGAGTTGTCCGGTAGACATATCTATCCTGAACTCCTGGTCACGACTGTGGGTATGTAGCGTAGGTGTAAACGCTGCCTGTAAAATACCCGATTCCTTTTCCGACCATTTTATATCGTTGCGCAACAGCAGTGCCGGAAAAGTGAAATAATTCCAAAAGGCATAGCCGGCAAAATAGGTCATGTCGAGGTCATCCCAATAAAACAATCGCCTCCCATAAGGAAAATACACCCTTGGATTATATCGTTCGCGCAGGATCTTTCCCTCCGAATTTTCAATATGCACAGTATCGCCATCGAGCACGCCCGAATATCCAAGGTCGTTGCCAATCGGTGTGATGCGAATATATTGATGCTGCACCTTGAGTTCTATATGTACATGATCGAACTTAGGGCGTCGTTTCAGAAAAAAAGCCAATCCGGAAGCAGACACTTCTGCTGTGATATCTGTGGCGTTCGACCATAATGCCGCGCCACCATAGGCATCTAATGCCCTTTGAGCTGTTGAGGAGAGGAGCATACGTACTGTCGTGTATTCATAAAGTCTACAGGTCTCCCCATAGACTTGTCGTGTGTGGTAAAACTACGTTATTTCAAAACACAGAGGTTCATATGCGATGGGCGTTGACTAAATTTTAACAAACAATGACTTAACTTAACCGCATATCAAATGCACATGCAATAAGCACATGCGCAAAGAGCGAAGTACGTATGGCATACCTTAAAAGTTGATCAGATAGGCATAGGTAAATAGTGCAGCCGTCATAATAAGCGGCACCAGGAACACCGTGAACATATCTCTGCGTACTACCTTGAAAAAGAGCCGCATCTGTTTGTCGAGCAAACGATAGGCGATAAACCAATAAAGTATAAGAGGCAAAACGGATGTTACAAACCAACCGGCTCCATTCGCCGTTTCAGGCATAGTGAACAAGGTAACAAGAATGCCCACTACATTTGAATACACCACGTATATTGCAACAATGGTGAAGACATACCATCCTGCTGCCGATAATCTGTTTAACCAAACACCGCCAATAAAAAGTAAAACCGGCATGTGTAAGTCCAGGAATAAGGTGGGTAGATCAAATCCTGCACTACCCATATTGATATAACTCCTGCTAAATCGAATAATGGCAAACACCATAACGAGCA
>JAYRVB010000028.1:0-2177 GCA_041918775.1 Chitinophagales bacterium | reverse complement strand
CGGTGTAATGCCTTTGCGATCGCTGCAGGATCATTGGCTTCAGCGGGCGTTACAACAACTTCAACGATTTCCTGCATAGCTGGCAACTTCACTGAGTTATTGCCTGATCAACACTTGTCGATACTGCAAGGCTCCGGAAGTAATACTGCAAAGATAAGTGCCGGGCGGTAATGACTCAAGTGAAATCGATGCCTGGCCCGAACCATCAAAATATACCCGCTGCTCACTGCGCTGTTGTTGACCGGTGACTGAGCGTATATCCACTGTTTGCAAGGTGCCGCTCAATGCAGGACTCATAAGTGAACACTTACCTTTAGCAGGATTAGGGAAGGCAATTAAGGATTGCGTTTGTGCTTTATCTTCCACTGCGCCCCAATGATAAAACTCGAATGAAAAGTCATCGATGGCAATGCCTGCGCCTTTGTCATCGATGGAATCAGAGCGCAAATAGAATCTCAGATGAACGGTATCGATCAAAGGCACGCCAAATTCACCTTGTGGTTGCAAAGTCTCATAAAAAGTGATGAATATATATCCATAGTTCCAGTCGCTTGAAGTGCCACTGACAGCGGTATCCGATTCATATACCAAAATGTCAAGCATATCATAGAATACATAGGTATAATACTCTGTTATATTATGATCATACAAATACCTAAGGTTTCTATATTCAGAACTGTCAAATGCCAATTCAATACCAAAGAAATCCAGACTATCGGATAAATCATATTTATATCTAAACTTCAGGTCCATACCGGTGGGCGTCTGTCCGTATTCATTTGCAGGAATATCAAACTGCACATAATCCAACTGATTGGTGGACACGGGTTGATTGGCATCGGTGATCAGACAATTGGTTGGGCTTAGCGCAGCATTGATCTTTTTTTTATTTGGATCAGAGATCTCCCAAATACTTGAATCGCTTATTGGTTGCAGGTAATTACAAGGCTCCTCAAAATTGCAATCTCCTCGTTCCTCAAACTCCTGAGCCTGCATCTGTACAGATATGCTGATAAGGATAATGCTTAAGCATTGTTTCATAGGGTTATTATTGTTTGATGAGTAATTGCCTATAATCAGTCCCACCATCATCGATCAGGCACAAATACGTTCCGGGCACAAGGTCATCCAGGCTGATCTCCGCTTTGCCCTGTGTATCAAAATAAACATACTTGTCAAATTTTACCTCTTGACCGGTAACCGTTCGAATGATGAGCTGCTGCCTGCTGTTGCTCAGGTCGCTACATTGCAAAGTACAGTTTGATTCAGCCGGATTTGGAAAAAGCGATAAAGTTTGCACACCTGGTTGATCTGAAATAGAACTCCAGCTCAGCAGTTCAAAGCTGATATCATCAATAGCAAATCCATCATTTGCTTCCGGGATATTATCTGATCTAAGAATAAACTGAACCTTTACAGTGTCAACATCATGTTCAGGCCAGCCATGTGGTGAAGGTCCAACAGCCGGATAAAAGAAAACATAAAGTTCTCCACGTCTCCAATCCTCAGTAATTCCGGTAAACCCGGTATCGTTTTCTAACAAGGTATATTTTTCCAAGGTGTACTCGAATTCATCATAAAACTCAGTATACTGCTCCTGAAATAGTTGTTGAATATTTTGAAATTCAGAACTGTCAAAGGCAACTTCAATTTTGCATACATCTTTTAATGTCGCGAGTTCATGCATATAGTAAAAGTTGATCAGCATTGCATTCGGATTATTATCATCAGGCGCCCATTTCGCGGGCAGGTTAAACTGCACCGTATCGTTTCTGTTCATACCAACCGGTGCAAATGCATCCGTAACCACACAAAAATTCGGACTATTGGCCACGTTGATCACCGGTTTTTCGGGTGCTGCTACCTGCCAGATGTTATCACCGTTGAGTGGCTGTAAATAGGGACAAGGTGTTTCAAAATTGCAATCATCAGCAAGCAATTGCGCCGAAGAAGTGGTTGACAAAAATGTGCAAACAATAAAAAACCTGACAGCTTTCATGGCGAGGGTTTACCCCATGAAGTTACACATTTCTCAGGAATTCAAATATGCCTTGATAGTGCTGAGAGCGCTGCATTGATCTCTTCCGCGGTATTATAGGCATGCATGCACAGGCGAATCCGCTCGCTGCCTGCCGGTACGGTTGGTGATAAGATTGCGCGCATATCGAAGCCGGAAT
>JAYRVB010000027.1:0-7604 GCA_041918775.1 Chitinophagales bacterium | reverse complement strand
GTGGTATATGCATCGCTATGCACCAATGCACCCATCGCATTATATATATATAATGCACTTATTTCATCATCGCGCACACCGCGGATCCGACATTGTGCACTCACCGGATTCGGGTACGCATATAACACCATTGGATTTGTAAGCGAAATTGCTGTAGCGGTGTCGTAAGTAATTTCCCAGCCGATCTCATCGAGCACAGCAAGGGTGAGCGGACCGGGTGTATGATTTGCATTTCCATCGGAAGCAAAAGGCGTCATGAATTCATTCGGATCGCCAACGGGATAGGTGGTTTCATTCCAATGCGACAAGCTACTGCCCAGCGTAAAAGTGGAAGGCGCATAAATCCTGCCGGCTTCACCATCGTGAGCGGTCAACACCAGCGGACTTTCCAGAAAAATATTATTGCTCTTGAATTGTAAAGCCAATTCTGCAGATGGATTTTCCAGCGACAATAATTCCGTACCGGAGCCATTCAGCAACCACATATCAAATGCACCGGGCAAAGTATCCAAAGCAGGCCATGTAAATGAGGTTACCAGCGGCGCAAAACTTTCTGCATAGATCATACCGAAACTTCCATCTGATCCGATCACATTGGCGAGACTTAAAAAGCCCAATCCATGACATAATTCATGCAACACCGTGCTCACAAAATCATATTCCGTAGGACCGGGATTGCCATCTGTGCCAAAGTACCAGTTAGCAGAGGAATTCAAAAACACATCGATATCCGCCTCACCCGCATTTAATTCTTCACCCGCTATCGCATTGGCCAGACAAGACGCATACCACACATCCGTATAAGGTGCATCCGCAAAATTTATTTCGCCATTCGGAAATGTGATACCGAGTTGTCCCGGTAACAAAAACACCATTTTCGCCTCCACTTTTATCGGCACATCACTCACGAGGTAACTACTCCAGATATCTGCGGCATACGCAAATGCAGCTTCCGCTTCGGGAGAAAATCCGGAATAGGTAATATCAAACGTGGCGTTTTGTGCCCGCAGGGATGACGCACCACCGGAGCCGAGCAGAACGGCCAGCGCAATTGCATAAAGGGTTTTCATACACACCAAATGTAAGGGAATCACACAAAATGACGGTAATTGTAACAGCCCATCCCTGCGAATTCGGTAATTTTAGGCTGCGAAAGAGGCATGCGCGGTCGTAGTATATATATCGTTTGTATTTTTTGGGTGTGGGGAAGTTGCTTCGCATCATCGCTATTTGCACAGTCGCGCAGCGTCAGCGGCGTGGTGTACGACGAAACAGACCACACGCCGGTTCCATTCACAACCGTTATGGTGAAGAATAGTGAGCACGGCAACCTAACCGACGATAATGGCAAGTTCTATGTATCGGTACCCGTCGGATATGATACTCTGCTGTTTTCTTTTTTAGGCTATGTGACCGACACCCTCGTGATCAACGACCAGCCCAACCAGTATTATACCATTTACCTGACACGAGGCGATTTCGAACTGAATACGGTGGTGGTAAAACCACGTGAAGAACCGGCAAAGGTCATCATGCGTAAAGTGATCGCAAACAAAAAGCAGAACAATCCCGATCATATTACTGCATATAAAACACGCACCTACAGTAAAATAGAAATAGACCTCGGCAACCTCGAATCACTTGCCGACGATGATCCGGTAAAACAAAATAATGCATCCGGATCTTCTAAATCGCGCAAGCAGAATCCCTATACGGTACTGCTCGACCACATCGACACCACCAGCGATGAAACACATTTTTTACCCTTCTTTCTCACCGAAACGGTATCTGATTATTATCACCGCAGCGATCCGAAGGCGAAAAAAGAGATCATTCTCGCAAGTCGCACCAGCGGGATCAATAATGCCAGCGCCTCACAAATTTTAGGCAACTACTATCAGCAATTCAATATTTATGAGAATTACTGGTATCTCCTCAACAAAAATTTCATCCCGCCAATAACGGATTCCTGGAATTTCTTTTATCGCGTGGATCTGGCCGATTCCTCATGGATAGGTAATGATTTTTGCTACCTCATTCGATTCTATCCGAAACAGCAGCAGGAAAATACATTCAAAGGATACATGTGGATCGCCGACGGCTCCTTTGCCGTGAAGGAGATCTATATGGAACTGGACAGTGCCGTGAATATCAATTATTGTAAACGCGCGCACTTCTATCAGAATTTTGAGCACATCAACGATTCGGTGTGGGTGCTTACTGAAGACAGAATGCTGGTTGAGTTTTTGCCTGTAAAAAATTCGGCAAGCTTTATTGGTCGCCGCACATCTGTTTATGCAGAGCACAATTTCCACCCGAATGTATTTTCAGAAGTAGAGCATATTAAAGACGATATTGTTTATACAGATTCTGTAATCAACAATGAAGAAAGCTTCTGGAGCGATTCCAGACCTGATTCACTCAACACCAATGAAGCAGGGGTGTATCAATTGGTAGATAGTTTACAAAACATCAAGTCGTTTATGACCATCGTTGATGTGTACAACACATTGATGTATGGCTACTGGAATCTCGGCTATGTGCGCATCGGTCCTTTTGCCAACGCCGTAAGCAGCAATTCCATCGAAGGCTTTCGCGTGCGTGTAGGCGGAAAAACCGGCGACCTCATATCAAAGCGATTTTCTGTCGGCGGCTACATCGCCTATGGTTTCGACGACCGCAAATTCAAGCACGGAGCCGACATGCAGGTGGTCATCTCCAAAAAGCCCTGGCAGGAATTTAAATTCGTGTATATCAATGATCTGGATGTAGCCAATAACGAATCCGTCACCTTTGGTGAGGACAACCTGCTTTCCGGATTTTATCGTCGGCGCGAAACACCACAGAAAATTGTGGATATGGAAAAATTGCAATGGACCTATACCAAAGATTGGTACTGGGGGCTTAGCAACAGCATTTCTCTAAGTAACACATTTTTGCATCCCTTATTTCCGGTGTACTATTATAACCGAAACGATTCGCTGGTTACCAATATCACCAATACTGAATTGCGCCTCGGACTTCGCTTTGCTTATCGCGAGCGATTTATGTTCGATAATTATCGCCGCTACAGCCTCGGCACAAAATATCCCAAACTCGAAGTATTTTACAAGCGCGGAATTGCCGACATGTTAAATGGCGGATTCAATTACCATACGGTAGAGATCAATGTTTGGGATTATTTCACCACAGCCAGTTTTGGGGGCACATCTTATACCATTCGCGCCGGTAAAATTTTCGGCACTTTGCCCACGCTGTTATTACAAACACCACGCGGCAACGAAACCTACTTCATGAATCACAACAACTTCAATCTCATGAACGAATACGAATTCGTGAATGATACCTATGCCGAGTTGATGGTGACGCATAGTTTTTATGGTTTCTTTCTGAACAAGATCCCTTATGTGAACAAATTAAAATTGCGTGAGGTAGCTACCTTCAAACTCGCCTACGGCAGCTTAAGCAAAGCCAATCAGGAGATGAATGATTTTGCGAAAGACATGGAACCCTTCTTCATCGGAAATACCAGCATGGCGTACAAACCTTATATGGAAGCGGGAATTGGCATAGAAAATATTTTCAAACTTGTGCGCGTAGATGCCATTTGGCGACTCACTTATCGCAACAATCCGCTTGCACCGAACTTTGGTGTGCGATTAGGGGTGAATCTGGACATTTAAAAAAAAGGAACACGGATTGAACGGATCTTTGCAATCCGTGTTCCTTTTCAAAGTCTCACCACCCGAACAATCCCGTTAACAGATCCCGCAGTAAGTTTGATCGTATACAGTCCCGGGGCAACCGATTGCTTCCAGATATACAATACATCCCCAGCAGCCTGCACACCTAAAGATTCTGCATGCACTAAAACACCGGTTTGATCGAATATCTGGATCGACACATCTGCCGCATTGGGCAGAGTGGTCAGCACCTGTACTTCATCGGCACTTGGATTTGGCCAGGCTTTGAGTTGAGCTGATTCTATGAGCTCGCCTTCGTTAATGTCATCCACGATCTCCGGGGTGCTCAGTCGCACATCAGTATACAAACGATATTCACCCGGTATCATCGTCATCGCAGCGGCCACATCATTTACATATACGCTATCGCCCGAGAAATATTCATACCACCAACCCACATGCTGAAATCCCGGAACAATGTTCGCCATATTGATATCGAAATTGCCGATCACCGTTACGTTCATAGTAGGACTGTTCAGATTGATGCGTTTGCTCATACCGGCCACACTCAAAGTGAAACTGGTAGTATTAAATACATCGTAGTTCGTTTTTAATTTGATGAGTTCACTCCACACCTGATAAATGCGTTTGCGGTTAGGCACATCATAATAATCCCAACGCACCGGCTTATTGCATACGCGACAACCATAATCAATGCTGTAATCATATCCCAATTCACCAAACTGCCACAACATTTTCGGACCCGGAATGGTGAACAGGAATGCACCTGCAAGTTCCATACGTTTGAGTGCGGTGTTCAGGTCTTTCACATTATAATCATCATCGGCATTACCGAAGCTAATGTTCTTGAACATCAGACGCTCCTCGTCATGACTTTCTGCATAGGTGACCAGATGCGGATCGCTCCAGCCGCGTGTCACATAACTTCCCCAGGCGAGGTCGCTACCACCATAACCCATGGTGCCTTGTGCGTAGTTGTAGTTCATGTTGCCCCACACTAAAAATCCGAAATCAGAAAGCGCCTCTTCCTCATTGTTTGCGGCAAAATGTTCGAGTATGAGTATGGCATCCGGATTGATGTCCCATAATTTTCCACCAATATCCTGCCAGGTAGCAATGCGCTGTGCATCGTACTCACCCCAGGCACCAACGTCACCAAGCGTATTATTCTGTGTGTAGCCTTTTGACAGGTCAAAGCGATAACCATCCACATGATATTCCTCCAGCCAATGCGCAAAAACGCGATCGCGGAAATTGATCGTAGCGTTGCTCATGTGATTGAAATCATATCCCACATTAAAATCATGCGTAGGCACCTGATTAAAATAGGGGGAATTATCTGCAGGCGCATTTAATTCAGCATCCCACCACATTTGCACAAGCGGACATTGTCCGAATGCATGGTTCAGGGCGATATCGAGGATAACCGCGATGCCATTGGCGTGACAACTATCGATAAATATTTTGAATGCTTCAGGCGTGCCATAATATTTATCCGGTGCGATGAAGAAACTCGGGTTATATCCCCAGCTTTCATTTGCTTCGAACTCCATGATCGGCATTAACTCAATGGCATTGATGCCGAGGCCCTTCAAATAACTTAATGTGTCGGTGAGTGTTTGATAATTGCGTGCAGTAAGAAAATCGCGGATCAGTAATTCGTAGATCACGAGTTCTTCTGTTGGAGCAGGCGTGAAATCCGGCACGGCCCAGTTGTAAGCCGGTTGAGCTGTTTGAAATACAGACACAATGCCACTTGCATGACCGAATGGATAATCGATGAGACCGGGATATGTTTCTTCAGTAATGAAGCCATCATTCCATGGATCCAGAATTTTTTCTGCTAATGGATCAGCAACATACAACGAACCATCTATAAAGTATTGATATGGATATTCTTTTCCTGCTTCTAATCCGCTCAGCGTAACCCACCATGTAGCACCATCAGGATCGCGCTTCATGTAAATGTCGTCGTTCAACTGCCAGTCGCTATGCTCGCCGATCGCGAAAATATAATTCTTGAAAGGCGCATATAATACCAGTGTTACGGTATTGTCGTCGATATAATTTATTCCCTGTTGCAATCCCGCAGGCACCGCTTCGGTGATCACCGGTCCGATCACAAAATATTGTACGGTGTCATACAAAGCCTCGCCATCACCCACCGCCTTCACCACAATATCCGCAGACCCGAAAGTCAGTGCAGTATGATCGTAAACAATACTGCTGTCTTCCACGGCAAGTACTTCCACCCCATCAATAAACAGATACATACTATCTACATAAGTAGCGTATGCTTCGATATGGATGTTCTCACCCAGATCAACAATAAATGGATCTGCATCAGGCGAAGTGATCGCTACATTTAATCCGGGTGCATACACATCATAATAAATATCAGCACCGTCGCTCGCGCGACCAACCACATCCCCGGCGGCATTGCGGAATACAAAAGCCATCTGATAAATGGTATCATCTGCGGCAGCGCCATAAAAATCGAGGATGCTGCTGTAGCTGATAGAATACAGATTGTCGCCAAGGCTGGTCATCAACACTTCCGGATCAGCCGTGCCCCAAACACCCTGCACATATTGCCAATCGGTAGGTGAATCGCTGTCCTGCGTGATCAGTCCGGTATGGGCGTACACATCGCATCCGCAATCCATTAAAGCGCCATTGCCCTGGGAGGCATCAAAATAAATGGTGACCGGCACATCCGAAGTAGGAAAGATGGGATCGGTGGTAACTACCTGAGCGCCAAGGCGATAGGCCAATAGCACCAGCAGAGATGAAGTAAGCAGCCTAAATTTCATTTGGTAAAAATACTGCAGGAAGGGCGTTATCTCAACCCCTGATGCAATTTCGTCCGGATACACACCTTATTCGGCGGTATCATCACCCGGACCGGCCATTGGATACAAGCCAGGGCTATCCAGTTGAAACAAGGACCCGTGGATGCGGCCGTTTTCGAGATTAAAGGGCAGGCTGACCTCTTTGCCTGATGTGGGGTCATTAGCAAAGATCCGGCCGTCCAGTTTTCCGCGAATGATAAAGTCGGTTTTCACATTGAGCTTACGACCCAGATCGCCGCGATTGAGGGTGCAGGTAGCATCTACAAACCGCGCATCGCCCACCAGGCCTTCCACCGTGCCATCCGATTGAATGGTGAGTTGCATATGC
Source organism: Chitinophagales bacterium (assembly GCA_041918775.1). Taxonomy (GTDB): domain Bacteria; phylum Bacteroidota; class Bacteroidia; order Chitinophagales; family BACL12; genus UBA7236. Next base: position 720 of record JAYRVB010000027.1, on the reverse strand, counting down.
ACCTTGTCGGCGGCGCGTGTAAATACAAATTTTCCGTTTTCGCGCGTGCGCACGGTAAGGGTAACATCATCCTGATAAACACCGGCAATTTCCGCAGCAGGAATATGACTCACACAGCCCGAAAAGGTAAAAGTGAGTGCAACAAAGCTTAAACAAGCATAAAGTAGTGGTAATTTGTACATGACGAGTGAATTATACCGCAAAGGTACCGCGTGATGCCAGCCGCTTTAAACGGTTTATTGCATATTCATTGAAAGGAAAGTTGCAAAAATTGCAAATCCGCTTTTTGCAGGAGGCCGATTTTGGCGAAAATCAAGAAACTGAAGGAAGGGGAAAGTTATTGCTCCTTTTGCAGGATCTTCCTGTCCAAAATAAATGGACCGAACGGGATCAGCGCCGCGAGTACGGCCAGAGCAGTTTTTCCCAGTGGCCAATTGTGTTCTATTTTCATTTGTAATCCGGTGATCATGTACCCGATGAACAAGAGGCCATGCGCCCAGCCAAACACATCAACAAAACCCGGTTTTCCGGCCATGTATTTCAGCGGCATCGCAATGCCCACCAGGATCAAAAACGAAACGCCTTCTGCAATTGCCACCGTACGAAACCGCCCCAAAGAAGAGGCATACCAGGGCGTAGAACTTTTTTCAGCCATGCGCAAAAATACAAAGCAGGGGCTAGAAAACGGTATGCGGAGGCGGTCGTGAATCGTGAGTCGTG
>JAYRVB010000026.1:0-3702 GCA_041918775.1 Chitinophagales bacterium | reverse complement strand
GGTACCACTTTTTATATTGAATTTCCAATAATGCAATAAAGATGCGATCGAGAAGAAGATCAGAAGAATTATTTACTGAGGCGAAGCAATATTTTCCGGGAGGGGTTTCTTCTCCGGTGCGTGCCTTTAAAAGTGTAAAAGGTGCACCTGTGTTTTTGCATAAAGGTGCCGGTGCTTTGGTTTGGGATGAAGATGGCAATGAGTATATTGATTACTGTTGTTCATGGGGACCGCTCATTCTTGGTCACGCCCCCAGTGTGGTTACTGACGCAGTACGGCAAGTATTGGAGCTGGGTACTTCTTTTGGTACGCCCACACGTTATGAAAATATTTTAGGTAAATTGATCATTGAGCATCATCGATGCATAGAGAAATTGCGATTTGTGTCATCCGGCACAGAAGCAGTGATGAGTGCCATCCGATTAGCCAGAGGATTTACCGGTCGAAATAAGATCATCAAATTTGAAGGCTGTTATCATGGACATTCGGATGCCTTATTGGTAAAAGCAGGAAGTGGATTGGTAACGCTTGGCGAAACCAGTTCAGGTGGCGTGCCGGCTGCTTTCGCACAGGAGACCATCGTGCTTGAACTTGATAATGAAGACGCTGTACTGCAGGCCATCGCACAGTATCCCGATGATATTGCATGTATCATTATTGAACCGGTGCCGGCAAATAACGGATTACTACTTCAAAGGCTCGAATATTTGCAGTTTTTGCAGAAGGTGTGCAAGGAACATGGCATGCTATTAATTTTTGACGAGGTGATCAGCGGCTTCAGGTTGGGTTTTGAAGGCGCTTGCGGTCTCTATGACATTTCCCCCGACCTCATTACGTTTGGAAAGATCATAGGTGGCGGATTACCCGTTGGTGCTTATGGCGGAAGAAAAGATGTTTTGAGTTTTGTATCTCCGGATGGCCCCGTGTATCAGGCTGGTACTTTGTCGGGAAACCCGTTGTCAATTTCAGCAGGTATTGCGCAACTGACTGCATGTTTGGAACCCGGATTTTATGCTTCCTTAGAGGCAAAAACCCGGATCATTGCAGATGCTGTAAACAGATATACGGCAGCTCAAAAAATTCCGATGAATATATTAACCTGCGGCAGTATTTTCTGGATCAACTTTTCAGAAGATTGCGCAATTCGCAAAGCTTCCCAGATCCCTGCAGATATGCCGAAGGTGTTTTCTGAGTTCCATTATTTATTGTTAGAAAGAGGTATTTATATAGGCCCATCAGGATATGAGGTTTGCTTCGTGTCTGCTGCACATACGCAGGCGCAATTGGAACATACGGCTCAAACCATCATAGACGTGTTGGCTATCGTTTTTGCTGAAAAGTTGTCATAGAATGCCTGATAACAGACGGTCACGATATTGGTTGTTTTTTCATGTGGTATTTATGTATATCACCATTTCTTTTTTATGGTGGTCGTATTTATTACATAGGAACAATTACGATAATTTCAGAACCATAGTAGATCGTGAACGTCAGCGTTTGGATATGCTTGGCGGCAATCCTGTTTCCTTTGAGCAGACGGCCACCTATCAACAGCTTTACGACAGCTTCCGCCGCACGGAGTGGATGTTGTATGGTGAAGGTGCCGTATTCCTTTTTCTCATCGGCCTGGGTTTTTGGCGCATACGCAAAACTTTTAGGGAGGAGATCGCACTCACTCGTCAACAGAATAATTTCCTGTTAAGTATCACCCACGAATTAAAATCGCCATTGGCCTCGCTTAAGCTCAGTATGCAAACTATGCAGAAGCGACAATTGGATCAGGATCAGATCCACAAATTATCCGGTATGGCATTGGAGGATATTGAACGTTTACAATCGCTCGTGGAAAATATATTGCTTGCCTCCAAGATCGAAAGTGCAAATTTCAGCCTGAACAGAGAACTCATGGATGTATCCACCATCGTGGATGAAATCTATATGCGCATCCGCGATAAATTTGAGGGTCATCGGAATTTCGAATCAGAGATCGAAAAAGAGGTGCATTGTTATGGCGACAGACTTTCTTTTTCATCGGTGATCTATAACCTCATAGAGAATGCGATAAAATACAGTCCGGAACATGCCACGATCCGTGTGCAACTGAGTGGCGACGAAAAGAATATTTACCTGCAGGTTTCAGACACCGGTATGGGGATCTCGGATAACGAGAAGGAACGCATTTTTGCCCGCTTTTACCGCATAGGCACTGAAGACACCAGAACTACAAAGGGCACAGGTCTTGGCCTGTTCATTGTAAAACATGTGGTGCAGATGCACGGGGGCCATATCCATGTATCAGACAATAAGCCTCAGGGTTCTATATTTAAGGTGACCATACCTGTGGGTGCCTGAATCAGACAGAAACATGACAATTCAATTAAAACCTGTATCATTGATCTCCGTATACAGCTAGTAAACCCAACCTTATGCAGCACCGAATATTAATTGTTGAGGATGAAGACCACATCCGCGAAAATCTCAAACTGAATCTCGAACTCGAAGGCTATGAGGTGGTAGCTGTCGGCGATGGCGCAAAGGCTGTCAAAGTATTTCGCGAACAAAGATTTGACCTGGTGATCCTGGATGTGATGTTACCCGAAATGGATGGCTTTGACGTATGCGAACAAATTCGTCTTGAGGATCGCGAAACATCAATTTTATTTCTCACAGCAAAGGATGCTTCTGTCGACAAGATCAAAGGATTGAAAACCGGTGGTGATGATTACATGACCAAACCCTTTAACCTCGAAGAATTGTTGTTGCGCATCCTGAATCTGCTTAAACGTGCAAGCAAGGCACCTGCGGAAGATAAATTCAACACCTATTCTTTTGGTGGTAATACCGTCAATTTTGTTACCTATGAAGCACATGGGGTAAGCGGTGATGTAAAGCTCACCAATAAAGAATTGAAACTTTTGAAACTGTTGATCGACCGCAGAAATGAGGTGGTTTCCCGAACCCTCATCCTGCAAACTGTTTGGGGTTATGATGTATATCCATCAACCCGAACCATCGACAATTTTATCCTTGCATTCCGGAAATATTTCGAACAGGATCCCAAGAACCCTGAGTATTTTCATGCGATCAGAGGCGTAGGGTACAAATTTACCGATAAGGTAAATTGAATCCGGGCTGAACAAGCGGGTTTGAGAAATTGTTAACCAAAGGTTAACTTTGATACACCTCAGCACACGCTATGCTTCGTAAATATATACTCCTCCTCGCCGTATGGGTATGCGCCCTCGGATCGCTTTCTGCTCAATTATTGATCAACGAAGGAAGTAACCGCAATGGTACTTTGATCATGGATGAAGACAGTGATTATGAAGACTGGATCGAATTGTACAATGCCGGGCCAGGTACCATAGACCTGACAGGCTATGCCCTCACAGATACGATCATTGAACCTTTCAAATGGATGCTTCCGGAAATATCCGTTGCTGCCAACGAACATGTATTCGTGTTTGCGAGCGGAAAGAACAGGGTTCCGGATATGCTTATCGACCATTGGGAACAACCTGTTGCTGATGTAACGCCCTGGCGCTATTTGGTGCCATCTGCAGCTATAGCTGGTTGGACCATGCCCGGTTTCGATGATGCTGCTTGGGATATCGGCCTTTCCAGCATTGGTTATGGTGATGCAGACGATGCTGTGGTGGTACCTGCCGGAACTATTTCTGTGTATCTGCGTACTACCTTTTC
>JAYRVB010000025.1:0-4367 GCA_041918775.1 Chitinophagales bacterium | reverse complement strand
TCATCCGCCAGCGTGGAACACGTTTCCACCCGGGTAAAAACGTGGGTATCGGCAGAGACCATACCATATTTGCACTCGTTGATGGCGTGGTTACCTTCAAAAAAGGCCGCGAAGACCGCTCAGTAGTGAGCGTGTTGCCTAACGCAGAAGCATAATTGTTAGCACAACCATATTCGAACCCTCGTCTTTCCGACGAGGGTTTTTTGTTTTATCTGCATGTCTGGAGAAACCCCGAAGCCCCAAAGGGGCTACCTCATCGCTGCTTCCGATAAGTTAGTATAGCCAGCCCGTTAAAGAACACCGCCATCCCAAGCATTACATACAAGTTCGGTAGAATATCACGGAAGGTGCTGCCCTTCATGATGACCATGCGCATCACCTCAATAAAGTAACGCACAGGGTTCAGTCGGGTCACCTGCTGGGCCCATTCAGGCATGCTGTCGATACTGGTGTATAAGCCGCCCATCAGGATAAATACCATCATAAAGAAAAAACTGATCAGCATCGCCTGCTGTTGTGTTTCCGATAAGGTGCTGATCAATAAACCGATGCCTAACAAGGCCAGCAGATACACTGCGGCAAATACATAGATCAAACCGAGATTACCTTCCGGTATAATACCGTACACCAGGCGCGCGATCAATAAACCAATACTCAACACAATGAAACCCAACAACCAGAATGGGATGAGTTTGCCCAGAATGAACTGATATTTCTTTATCGGTGATACATTGAGTTGCTCAATGGTTCCCACTTCCTTCTCATGCACGATATTCAATGATGCCAGAAAACTGCCCACCATGGTCACCAGGATCACCAAAATACCCGGCACCATGAATACCGCATATTCCATGCGATCGTTAAAGCGATTAATGGTGGTCACTTCGATCAAGGGGATCGGATTTACGCGCGGCATCACAAATAATTCCCCCCTTACCTCATTGTTGAAATCTGCAATGATGCTCTGCGCATACGCGGCACCAATATTGCCCTTCGCACCATTCACCGCGTTTACGGCAAGGTGCAACGGCGCAGCATCTTCGCGAATGAGCTCTTTTTCAAAATGCGCAGGTATCGTCAAAATGATATCGGCCTTGTCCTGCTCGATCAGGCCTAGCGCATCAGTATATTGATCCTCTACTGCGGTCAGGGTAAAATGATCGTTGGCTGAAAACTTTTGGATGAGGCGCTGTGCATAAGGACTATGGTCATTATTCACCACCACCAGATTAACATTCTTTACTTCGTAATCGGCAGCAAGCGGCAGTATCAATAGCTGCACAGCAGGCATTAAAAATATGATACGCAAAATGGCAGGATTCCTTCTGATCTGCTGAAATTCTTTGCGCAATAAGATCAACAGGGTCCTCATGCCAGACGGATTTTGAATTTTTTATAACTCACAAACAAAAAGAAAAGCGTCATGCCCAATAAGATCAGAACTTCCCTCCAGATACTCGAAAATCCAAGCCCTTTGATCATCACATCTTTTACAATAATGAAGAACCATTTGGTAGGTACGATATTGCTCAACACCTGCATCGGTACGGGCATATTCTCTATCGGAAACATGAAACCACTTAATATAAGCGTCGGCAACATCAACCCCATGAGCGAAATGAACATGGCCGTTTGTTGCGTATCCGTAATATTACTGATCATCAGACCCATCGCTATCGCGGTCATGATGAATAACAGACAGACAGCGATCAATAGGAAAAAATTTCCCGCGACAGGCAATCCCAACACAAAAACACCGAGCAATAAAATGGTGCTTACGTTGATCATGGAGATCACGATATAAGGTACTGCCTTGCTCAGGATCAGAATGATGGGCTGTAGGGGAGAGGCGAGGATGATCTCCATAGTGTTGATCTCTTTTTCGCGCACGATCGAAATGGAGGTCATCATGGCGGAGATCAATAATAAGATCATCCCCATCACGCCGGGCACAAATAAATAAGCGCCCTTTAATTGCGGATTGTATAACATCCGCATATCGGTTTTAATAGAAAATGGCAGTTTGAATTCTGCCTGCATCTCCTGTTGAAAATCGCGGATGATGGCAGATGCATATAATTGCAGGGTTGTGGCCGTATTCGGATCAGTGGCATCGGTGAGCAACTGCACCTGCGCCGAATGCCCATGCAGGAGGTCATGCTGAAAATCAGCGGGTATGATCACCGCCATTTTTATTTTATCTGCATGCATGGCCGCATCGGCTTCTGCCGGGGTGTAGATGCCGCCAACCAGTTCGAAATACCTGCTGGAAGATAAGCGCTCGGTCAATTGTTGCGAGGCTATGTCATGCGATTGGTCCACTACAGCGATCCTCGTGTTTTTGATCTCGTTCGTCAACGCAAATCCGAAAATCAGGATCTGTGCGATCGGTAAGGCGAACAATATCAGCAACGATCGCTTGTCGCGAAAAATGTGCTTGAATTCCTTCCGTATAAATACACCGTATTGTCGCATATCAATCGCCACTCCTTTGTGCACCGCGCGCCAAAAAAGTAAAAATGGCGTCGATACTGTTTGCCTGATATTGTTCCTTTAATGCCTTCGGCGTGTCCATGGCCGCGATCTTTCCATCCACCATGATCGATATCCGATCGCAATATTCTGCTTCATCCATATAATGCGTGGTGACAAACACCGTGATGCCTCTTGCTGCGGCTGCATAGATCAACTCCCAGAATTTTCTGCGCGTGATCGGATCCACGCCTCCGGTAGGCTCATCCAGAAAAACGATCTTGGGTTCATGGAGGATGGCGATGGAAAAGGCGAGCTTCTGTTTCCAGCCTAAGGGCAGGTCTTTCACCAGGGTTTTGGCATAAGGGCCCATTTCCAAAGTGTCGAGCAACTGCTGACTCTTTTCCTTCAACGCGGCTCTCCGCAAGCCATAAATGCCGCCAAAGAACCGGATATTTTCTATCACTGGAATATCTTCATACAAACTGAACTTCTGACTCATGTAGCCTATGCGTTTCTTAACCTCCTCCGATTGTGCGGCGATATCAAAACCGGCTACGCTTGCGCCGCCTTCAGTAGGGGAGGATATGCCGATGAGCATTTTCATCGCCGTGGTCTTTCCTGCACAATTGGCACCCAGAAAGCCAAAGATCTCTCCCTGACGTACTTCAAAGCTGATATGGTCCACCGCCGTGAACTCGCCAAACTTTTTCGTCAGCTTATCCGCCTGTATCACGATCTCATTCTGCGGCATGGGGTTCCATTAAAGCCATAAAACAATCTTCAATTCCGGGTATGATCGGCGTGATCTGCAATGGCTGAAAAGCAGCCAACGCGGTATGTAACTGCTCAACCGTATATGCACCCTGCCTGAAGCGCACATGCAAACTATCCCCAAATCCATAACAAGCACTGATATCCGGCAAGGCCCTGATGGCATTGATCAGTCCGAACATATCGGCGCCACTCACCGCCAGTAAAGCATCAGGAAAGGAGGCTACGATATCTTCAGGTGTATCCAATTGCAGGATACGGCCATCCTGTATCAATGCGATGCGGTCGCATAGGGTGGCTTCGTCCATATACGGGGTGCTGACCAATATTGTGATGCTCGATTGGAGTCGGCGCAACATCTCCCAAAACTCCTTCCTCGATACCGGATCTACGCCTGTGGTGGGCTCATCCAGGAACAACACGTCGGGTTTGTGTATCAGCGCGCAGCATAAAGCGAGTTTTTGCTTCATCCCGCCCGATAATTGCCCTGCGCGTCTATCCTTAAATGGCGCTAACTGCACATAGATGTCCTTCACCAGTGCATAATTTTCGGCGATGGTGGCATTGAATAGGGTAGCGAAGAACGACAGGTTTTCCTCCACCGTCAGGTCCTGATACAAACTGAACCTGCCGGGCATGTAACCGATACGGCGACGAATAGCTTTAAAATCTTTCACTACATCTAATCCGAGTACCGAGGCATTCCCGCTATCGGCCAGCCATAGGGTGGTGAGGATGCGGAACAGCGAGGTCTTACCTGCGCCATCCGGACCTATCAACCCGAATAGCTCGCCCGGTTTTACCTCGAAGGAAATGTCCTGCAAAGCCCGGGTGCGACCTTTGTTGAAGGTTTTGGTAATATGGTCGATGACAATGGCACTCATTTGAACAGCACTTCTCCGTACATACCCAGTTTAATGGCACCGTCGTTTTCTACATCGATCTTCACCGCGTAAACCAGGTTGGATCTTTCGTCCTGCGTCATGATGCTTTTTGGGGTGAATTCTGCCTTTTCCGCTATCCAGCTCACCTTGCCGGCGATCTTCGTTTGATCTCCCTCAGCCGCATCTATCAGCACATCCACTTCCTGACCCAGCTTGACGAGTGGGAGTTGTTCGCCG
>JAYRVB010000024.1:0-4609 GCA_041918775.1 Chitinophagales bacterium | reverse complement strand
GGCTTGTGGATATCCGGCAGGGGTGGGCGAGAGGCCCTGGTTTGCTTAGGGCGGGCTCGGTGCGGTGTTAACAAATCTTCACCCAACATCCGGGCAGGATTACACGTGTATAAGGGGAAAACCCGTATATTTACATTCGGATTAGTATTTAAATCACAAAAATTATACGTATGAAGCTTCGTTTACTTACAACTGTAACCATTTTAGGTGCTTCTGTTGCTGCTTTTGGTCAAATGCCAAATGGCAATATGGAAGCATGGACCGTGTACACTTCGGTGGCATCAGGTGTTACCTGTGATGTGCCGGACCTGTGGGATGTACCGGATAAGATCGCTGCCGACCTGGGTATTACTGACCGTAACTGTACCAAAGAAACAGTGAACGTGCATGGAGGTAGTGCTGCGGTTCGTCTCGAAACCAAATCTCTGAACGTGTTGGGTACACCATTGGATGTTCCCGGAACGATCACTACCGGTATCATCGGTTTTGACTTTATCACCTTTACGCCTTCAGTAGAAGGTGGTGCTTCTGTATCTACAAACTACGATGCCGTTACCGGTTATTATCAGTATGCGCCATCAGGTAGCGACACCATGAATGTTATCGTATTCATGATGTCCGGAACAGATACCATCGGTGTTGGTCAATTCCGTGATGAAACTACTTCCACCGGTTATCAGATGTTCAACTGTCCTATCGTTTATACCGGAGTAGGTACTGCTGATAAAATGCAGATCACCATCACTTCATCAGGCGGATTTACTTCATTGGTTGCCGGTTCTGTATTGTATGTAGATGATCTGGCTGTTACCGGTGGTGCAGATGTTGACGATTGGAGCGGATACGGTATCTCCCGTAACATTTATCCAAACCCTGCGAGCACTTATATCAACATCAACAACCCTGCATTTAATAGCGTGACCATGGAAGTATTCAGTCTTACCGGTCAGCGCGTTGATGTGCAAACACTCAATCCTGAAATGAACTCCATCAACCTCGAGTCATATGCAAGCGGTATTTATACCTTCCGTTTGATCGACAATGGTGTGGAAGTATACAGCAATAAATTCGTTGTGAAGAAGTAATTTCCTTCTAAACCATACAACCAACGAAAGCCTCTGACTTCACGGTCGGAGGCTTTTTTTGTGCGCGTGAGGATGGTTCTTGTTATGGCCGTATTTTTCAAAACGAAGCCGTTTTTACGTAATGCTGAACAAGCTGCGAGACAGGACAGGGGAGCGTTTGATGAAGGAAGGGAAGAGTGGGGATGGGGGACATTTTTCTAAATGATTTACTGTAATGGGATGTAATTCGTTAATTTGTCAATTCGTCAATTCGTTAATGAAATACATGAATTCATCAGCGTCCATCCGCTCAATCAGCGGCCGCAGGCTCAGCGTTCCTTTGTATTTCCATCGTACAGCAACATAAATACAGAGGCACAAAGTAATGTGATCAGTTAACTTTCCCAGGGCGGGTAGCCGAGTTCCCATTCGCGGACGTTGTGGGCCACTACATCGTCGAGTGATCTTGTTTGGGTGAAAATGTTTCTTTGTCGCCGGGAGTGTGGTGATGTTCCGGTAGCTGGTGGGGCCGCACATCTGATAGGTGGAGTAACTTGTGGTTAGTGCAAAAAAAAGACCGTCCATTACAGACGGTCTCAAATCAAACACTACCCTCACTATTTCACTTCACTTTCAACTACATGAAATTATTTGATCTCGATGCTTTTTTTGGATTCGATCTTTGATTCGGTTTTTTTCGGCAATTCGAGGTGCAGAATGCCGTTGGTGTAGCTGGCGGCGATCTGATCGGCATCTACCTGTTCGGGGAGGCTGAAGCGGCGTTCAAATGCACCGAAGCTGAATTCTTTGCGGGTGTAATTTTTTTCTTTCGTTTCCTGAGTGCTTTCTTTTTTTCCGGAAACGATCAGCGTGTCCTGCTCTACGCGCACATCAAAATGCGACTTTTCAAAGCCCGGTACGGCAAATTCGAGACTGAAACCGTTTGCGTGCTCTACCACATTGGTTGCAGGATAAAATGCGCCTCTTGTTCCGTTGTGCACGGTTGGAAAATGGCCGGCAAATACATCATCAAGGATTTGCATCATGCCTGGCATGTGCATCGGTTTACGCTTTACTGTTAACATAGTCATATTGTTTTGTTTTACTTTGTTGATTGATGTTTTTGCATGGTCAAATTGGATACCAAGCCCTTTTTAGCGTGATTTTGATGAAAAAAATGCAGAATCGGGCGGGTCGAGGTGACAAAACGACCGTTTTAGGATAGACAAAGTGCCAAAATGGCTTATTTCGGGAGTTTTCCCCGAGGTCCGAGTTCAATGGCTTCCATGTGCAGGATCTGCCCGGCGGAGATCTCGAAACGGAGCATGGTGCGCATTTTGTGAAAGCCGTGTACGCCGGCAGCACCCGGATTGAGGCACAGCATACGCGTGGTCGGATCGCGCATGACCCGGAGGATGTGGGAGTGTCCGCAAATGAAGAGGTCGGGGCGGTGCGTCGGCAGCAGTTTACGCACTCGTGATTCATAATGCCCCGGATAGCCACCGATATGTGTCATCCATACTTTGATGCCTTCTACGTCGAATACTGCATCAAGTGGATATGTCAGGCGGAGTTCCCGCCCATCGATGTTGCCGTAAACAGCACGAACCGGTTTTAGGGCAGTTAGTTGTTGTATGCAGGCCAAGGTTCCGATATCACCGGCGTGCCAGATCTCATCCACTCCGACAGTATATTGCAGGATGAGGTCGTCGATATGATCGTGGGTGTCGCTCAGTAATAATATTTTCATGCTCTTGCGCGCTCCGGAGGAAGTGCTGTGTACATTTCCTGATCAGTTGGATCTTTTGATGTATTGTTCGATCAGATATTGATCGATGGTTTTCGGATGTACTAAGTGATAACCACCGGTGTGTTTAAACCAGGTGACTTGTCGCTTCGCATAATTGCGTGAATGTTGTTTGATAGCGGTGATGGCCTCAGGCAGGGCATATTTCCCATCGAAGTGATCGAATAATTCTTTATAGCCAACGGTTTGCAGCGCAGCAACATGCCGATGCGGATACACGCGGCGGGCCTCTTCCAATAATCCCGCCTGCATCATGGCATCCACACGTGCATCGATGCGTTGATATAATTCACTGCGTGGAATATCTAAACAAATCTTTACTGAGGTAAATGCGCGAGGTACGGGATTGCCTGCACGAAATTCGGAATACGTTTTTCCTGTGGCTAAACATATTTCCAATGCACGCATCAGTCGCATCGGATTTTTGATGTCAGCCTTTTGATAATATTCCGGATCGCGGGCCGCTACTTCCTGTTGTAATCGCAGCAAACCATGTTCACTGAATAATGCACGCACCTGTTCGCGAATTTCTGCGGGTACATCAGGAAGGGTGTCCAACCCATCGGTTACTGCTTTAATAAACAAACCTGAACCACCGCACAACACCACCGTATTATGCTCGAGAAATAATGTTTCGAGCAGGGATATGGTGGCCTCTGCAAACATGCCTGCATCAAATGGGTCGTGAATACTTAGGTGCCCGACAAAATGATGTTGCACACTTTGTAAGGTGATGGCATCGGGTGCTGCTGTGCCAATGGGAATTTCTTTATAGAATTGTCGCGCATCTGCTGAAATGATGCAGGTATCGTACATCTGCGCTACCCGCACAGCCATCTCTGTTTTACCCGAGGCAGTTGGGCCTGCAATGACGATCAGATTTCGCATCGGTTTCATCATGGCGCATCCGGCTTAGTATGCTTTGGTGTGAGTCCGAGTTCTTTTCCTTTTTCCAACATGAGGGCGAATGCGGCGGCATACTCGTTAGGAATATGTCCGTCGAGAATAGCTTCCCGAACAAATTCCTTGATATAGCCCACCTCTTTACCGGGGCGGATGTTGAAGGTTGACATGATCAGTTCGCCACTTACCGGTGGTTGGAAGTTGCGGATATTATCCCGCGATTCCACATCGGCCAATTTTTGTTTTACGAGTTCAAAATTTTCTTTGTAGCGTTTGATCTTCAACCTGTTCTTTGTGGTGATGTCGGCCTGACACAACAACAACAATCCCTCCAGATCATCACCGGCCTCGAAAAGTAATCGGCGAATGGCCGAGTCGGTCACATTTTCTTTTGTGAGTGAGATCGGACGCATGTGCAGCGAGACAATATTCTGTACGCGTTTTAATTCCTGCTGCAAAGGCAATTTCATTTCAGTAAAGATCTTTTTGGTCATGCGCGCCCCTACTATCTCATGCCCGTGAAATGTCCATCCGGCAGGAGGAATAAATTTCTTGGTGACCGGTTTAGCGATATCATGCAAAAGCGCCGACCAGCGCAACCAGAGGTCGTCGGTTAATGCGCTGATATTGTCGATCACTTCGAGTGTGTGATAAAAATTATCCTTATGCCCCTGACCGTCTACGATATCCGTACCATGCATGCGCCATAATTCAGGAAAAATGATCTCCAATAAACCGCAGTCGGATAAATAATATAAACCGATAGAAGGTTTTGGTGAGAGGAGAATTTTATTGAATTCGTCGGTGATGCGTTCCTGACTAATGATGCGAATGC
>JAYRVB010000023.1:0-3894 GCA_041918775.1 Chitinophagales bacterium | reverse complement strand
CCCACCGGCCAGATCGGCCTCGTAATGGCCAAAGACGGTGTCGAACTCGAAACAGGTCGCGTATTGGCGCGCAAAGTGGATACAGACTCCTTTCAGGATGCCAGCGCCTTTATGGAAAACGGCGGTCGCAAAGGTCGACAAACAGCCATCATCGCACCGGGATCGTATCGTATCAATACTTTCCTTTTTGATGTCGAGATCGTTGACATGACGAATATCCCCGACAATTGCGTGGGTATCGTTACCACCCTCGAAGGTCAACCACTCGACGACGGACAAATTGCGGGTAAGATCATCGACGGACATAATCGCTTTCAGGATGCCGATGGCTTTTTGAATAATAATGGTTTAAAAGGTTTGCAGGAACAGGTCATCCTTGCCGGTAGCTACTTTATGAACCCCTGGTTCGTGAAAGTGGAGATCGTGAAAATGACAGAAATCCCCATCGGTTACGTAGGCGTTGTCATCAGCTATGTAGGTCCCGAGGGTGTCGACCTCAGTGGTACCGAATTCAAACATGGTAACATCGTTTCGAAAGGACAAAAAGGTGTTTGGGCAGAAGCCTTAGGGCCCGGTAAATATCCCATCAACCCCTATATCATGAAAGTGGAATTGGTGCCAACCACCAACCTCGTATTGAACTGGGCCAGTGCACGCACCGAGTCACATCAACTCGATAAAAATCTGAGCACCATCACCGTGCGTTCGAAAGATGGTTTTACCTTCAACCTCGATGTATCGCAGATCATTCATATTCCCACTTACGAAGCACCGAAAGTAATTGCGCGCTTCGGAAATATGGCCAACCTTGTTACACAGGTACTGGAACCTACCATCGGTAACTATTTCCGTAACTCCGCACAGGATGCCGATGTGATCGACTTCCTCAAGTCGCGTAAAGAGCGTCAGGAAAGTGCGAAGGAACATATCGGAAAAGTATTGGAGCAATACAACGTAAATGGTGTGGATACACTCATCGGTGATATCATTCCTCCTGACTCACTGATGAAAACACTCACCGATCGTAAACTCGCAGAGGAACAAAAAGTGACCTACGACACGCAGATGAAAGCGCAGGAAACACGTCGTACCCTCGAAAAAGAAACAGCGGTAGCCGATATGCAGAAAGAACTGGTAAAAGCAGATCAGGGTGTGGTGATCGCAGAAAAAATTGCGGACGCCAGCGTGAAAAAAGCAACGGGTGATGCCAATGGTATTCGTATCCAGTCGACTGCTGAATCTGATCGTTTGAAATTGATCGCAAATGGTGAAGCGGAAAAAATACGTGTACTCGCAAATGCGGAAGGAGAAAAAGTAAAACTCCTCGCCGATGCAGAAGCGGAACGCATCAGTAAAACCGGTAACGCGGAAGCGGAAAAGATCCTGGCCAGCGGTAAATCAAATGCAGAGGCTTACAAATTATCCGTTGAAGCGATGGGCGGCGATAACTTTACGCAATTGAAGATCACCGAAAATATCGGTATCAACAATATCAAGGTCATCCCCGATGTGCTCATCACCGGCAGTGGCGACAGCGCCAATGGTCCGATCAGCGGATTACTCGGCATCGAACTCATGAAAGGCCTGGCCAAACGCGTAAAAGACACCGACGACGACCCCAAAAAATAACCTGATTATATAAAAATTCGTGCATTAGTGGCATAATCCGGAAATACAAAGGAACACGGAGCCTGCGGCCGCTGATCAAACAGATGGACGCGGATAAATACATGTATTTAATTAACGAATTGACAAATTGACAAATTAACGAATTACTTCCTCCAGCTCCCACTCATCTTGTCCGATTTCGCTTGTAGTTCTTCGAGTTTTTTGCGGATCCAGATGACGTCGACTACGGGTTTGGTGTTGTTGAATTCGGTGACGAAGTCGTCGATCTTTTGTTTGGGATTCAGTTTCCACTTATACATTTTACCAGTCAGTTTGATCATGTTGGAATAACCGGTTTTTTGGTAGACCGGAATTAAATTATTGCGTTTGATATATACTTTAAACGCTTCGATCAAACTAAAGAGCGCTTCCGTTTCTTCAAGCTCGAAATACGTTTTGAGCAACAGCGATTTGCTGTCGAGGTGATAATAAAAATCCGTGAACTCGACAGAGCGTAACAGGGTAAGCACTTCATCGTACTTGCCCTGGAAGAAATGAAAATACGCCATGTTATAGGTATAGGCATTGCTGCGAATGGCCGGATCGAGCAGTTCATTGTATTTCACGATGAACTGATGCACCCAGTCAAACTCCCCGATGCGTAGTCCCAGGTATACGATGTTTTTATAGTCGAATTGCGAAAGGTAATTCTCCTTAAAGATGATCTTGTCTTTCAACATCACCTTATACAGGTCGAACAACTCGCGAATGTATTCGATATCGCCGTGATTGATCTTGCGGATACAATAGTTTTTGGCGTATACATACATTTCAAATATCTCCTCCTTGCTGAACAGCTGATGATGTTCTTTCAGCAGATCGAGGAGGTTGGTATAGTGTATTTTATTTTCCGGTTCGGTGAGGGTGAGGATGATATTGTAATAGATCTTCGCCGAGGGCACATAATCGAGTGGATTATGGCGGATATGATTCATGATCTCATCATACAGGAATAACTTGTAATTGATGGCCACCACGTTTTTGTTGTTGATGATCTCGGCGCTGTAGCGCATTTTATTGAGGATATAATATTTGTCGAGATTATCCACCACCTGTTGCAGGTTCGTTTCATGCAGGTGTTCGCGGCGATCGCTCATGTAGCGATATCGGTCTTCTTCGATTAGGTATTCATAGAACGCATGCGACACATCACGCCGTGGCTGATCACGCAAGGCCTTTTCGGCCAGTTTGAGGGTGTTCAGAAATGCCTTATCCAGCCTGCGCAGTCGATAGGTATACAACAGAAGGTGATACTTGAACAACTGCTCGTCAGAGATCGCCTTGTGACACAAAAACTCTTCCAGGTGTTTGGTGAGGTCGGTCATGAGGTAGCGCAGTTTCTGTTCATCAAAGCTTTCCTTCGGGTAGATGAGGCTGAACAGGGCTGTGCGCTCGAGGTTGGGGTGCTCAAAATCAGGATGCCACTGCCTGATCACGTCAAATGCGTGGATGACGGTCGCGTTCTTGTTGAACAAGGGCGAACGCAGATATTCATCAAACTGGCGCAACTCCAGATTGGTGAAAGTGCGTAAAATGACAATGGATTTATTTTGGAACATCGCTTATTTGGGTTAAATTTAACAACTGTAAGGTTTCTTCACAGTAAATCAACATATTTTTTATCCGATACGCCCCTGCAAAATCAGGGTCGATTCTGCTATAAAGTATTGATTATGAAGCCCTTACGTATTAAAATAACCTAAAATTGTAAAAATCGCGTCCGATAAAACGGGCATTTTGTCCTAAAAGTCTGTGAATGTTTGGTATACTTTTAGAACTTAATTAAGCGACAAACGTATATACATCCAAACCCTATGTATATGAAGAGGATTTTTTTCACCCTGCTGTTCGTTGCCACCGGTGTGGTAATGTTCGCCCAAACTGCCAACCGGGAGCGCGCTGAGGAGACCAGCTTTCCTGAGATCGACAACCTGAGTGGCCTCAAGCCTGATGAAGATCAGTTGAACACCGACAATGGTGTGGTTGACTTATCTCAAAGTGGTTCGGGTTCTACGGGCACGGGTATAGCAGATGAAAACTGGCAAGGTGCTGCAAATTACGAGGGTGCCATCAAGATCGAAAAAGCCGACATCCTGAAAGATGTGGAAGTATATCCAAATCCGGCTCAGGACTTCGTATACGTTTCTACCGACATCAATGAAGGAACTATCCAGATCCTCAACCTGTTGGGTCAGCAAATGCAAACTGTTACCATTACCACCAATG
>JAYRVB010000022.1:0-2435 GCA_041918775.1 Chitinophagales bacterium | reverse complement strand
GTGATCTGGGCAATACATTTTATATGGAGCAGGTTCCGGGTTATGAAACAGCCGAGTTGCGCGACATACATGTATTTGAGGATGGTTCTATTTGTGTAATGAGCAGCACCTTGCCTGCGGCCATTTTACGTTCTGTTGATACCGGAAAAACCTGGTCAACGGTATTTCGCGAAGACAGTGCGTGGTGGTTTCTCGATGCATTTGATTTTTATGGCGATCAGGGCATTTGTATCGGCGATCCGATTGACGGACACTTTGTGCTCCTACACACCTCGGATGCCGGAAAAACCTGGAGCAAGCAATTTGTTGAAGAAAGAACTGATAGTCTCGCTGCCTTTGCTGCCAGTGGTTCCACCATCAGATATGTCGACAAAAAACGCGTGCTGTTCGCTACCGGAGGTGCGGAGGCCAAAATTTTCATGAGCAGGGACAGAGGACAAACCTGGACTTCCTACCCCACCCGCGTGTTGCATGGTACACCCTCTTCAGGTATTTTTTGTCTGGAGGTGATGGATGATGGATGGATCATTGCAGGTGGTGGTGACTATACCGGTGCGACAAGCGGGATATCGCTCTTCACGTTTCAAATTGGAAAACGCACATTATTCAAGCATAGTGCTGATGCATTTTCCGACACAGAAATCAATTTCTTTCCAACCTGTTTATCATACATCAGTTCTATCGCCTACGTAAATGATACCACAGCGGTAATTTGCGGCTCTGGTGGGCATATGCAATTTGATATGCAAGAATGCACTTACCCTTCAACAACCGGTTTCAATGTCTGTGCTGCATCTCCGGATAAATCATATGTATTTCTGGCCGGAGATAGTCGATTCGGAATGATCGACTTGCGATTTGCCGGTTTACGCGTTGAATAAAATATACAGGGAATAGAAAGATGCAGTTACTCCGATGATACCCATGACTAAATAATTGATCACGGCAATTTTTTCTCCTTTATATTTTTTGGGTTCTGCTTTGATCTTTTTCCAACCTATTGCTGTTAACCAGGCACCACCTGCAAAAAACAGCAGTGAAACCAAAAACAATATCGGCGCGCCAAAAATTCCGCCAACCGCTGCTCCTGTACCGATCAGCATAGCACCGGATCCGGCTAACACCAATGGTTGCAAAACCGGCTCTTCTTCTTCTTTTGCGGTGTCCTCCTTCACCTCTGGCAACGGAACAGATAAAGGTGCGCTTTCCACTTCCTGTGTTTCAATCTCCCGGAAACCCTTCACCACCACATCCTCTGCTACTATCGCATAGCAGCTATCCTGCTGAAGCCCGGTAGGCTGCGCGATGGCAGGTAGATCAGAATTGGCCGTCAATGTGTGTGAAAATACCAAGCCGGTGATCATCACCAGGCAGATCCCATACATTCGAAGCAATGTTTGCATACGTGTCAAAAATAACCCAATCCTTGGGATTGTGCACATAAAAAACCCCGATCACCTGGATCGGGGCCCTCTTTTCATGCATGAACGTATTAACGCCGTGCGAGGTATTGATTGAGTTCATCTACACTGCTGCTGAACCAAAATGCTTCATTTACGATAAAATACATCTCAGGATCTACCACCCGGGTATACGCCTCTTTGGCCAGGGCTAACTTGGTTTCTTCAAACCAAAAGGCCTGCATGATATCGACCACCTGTGCACTGGTAAAATAGTTGTTAGCCAAAGCCTGCTCAGCCACCTGCAATTTTCCGGATTCAAACCATTGATTGTCGATCACACCCAATAGCTGCTGAAAGGCCGCTCCTGACATCGGCATCAGTGTTGGCACAACGTATGGCGGATAGGCCGGATATTGCGGATACATCGGATATGGTTCGTACGCAGGCGAGGTGTACGCTGGTACTGCCTTTACAGACTTCACATAAAACCTTCCCTGATTATCCACCACGGCTGTCACCAACGCACTAGCCTCTATCATCACATCACCGGCATAGATCCGTTGCCTAGTCATTTGATTGCCGTATCCTCTTACATCCGTGAACACCTCTACCCTATGTCGGCCTGGCTGCACAGAACCTAATGAAAATCGCTTCACCGGATTCGGGTACTGCATACCGTCAAACACCACTGAAAAATACAGCGACCCCTGCGATTTGATCTCAAAGGTGGATAATGCGAATGCGGCTCCGGTAGGCCATGCTGCCGGAGGATTTGTAGCCCTAGCCGGGATGGCACTGGCGACAACTAAAAACATAGCGAGTAACATAGTTTTCATAATTTCCTCCTTTTTTATACATATTATTCCACAATCGTGCCAAATAATTGAATTTCATTTAATGAAAGCTGAATTTCGTTAAATACGGGGCTTACCGTTACCTTTGTGGAGTGATCACCAAGGACACCATAGCGCGCATCATGGATACTGCCCGAATAGACGAGGTAGTAGGTGATTTTGTGCGATTAAAGAAACG
>JAYRVB010000021.1:0-1721 GCA_041918775.1 Chitinophagales bacterium | reverse complement strand
GGTATCTATGTAAATCTGGAAAATTATATGTCAGCTCGTCACCACAATGAGTTTTGGGTAAAAGGCGGCTATATCCAGATCGATAAATTGCCTATGTTCGGCAGCCCACAATGGTTCACCGATAACTTTACCGTACGCATTGGTCAAATGGAAAACAACTATGGCGATGCACACTTTTATCGCACCGACAACGCGAATGGTATTCTGAATCCATTTGTTGGTGAAAACATCATGGATGCTTTTGCAACAGAAATGGGTGGTGAGTTTTATTACAAACCAAGCAATGGGATCATTGCCATGTTAGGTATCTCTAACGGTTTGCTGAACAGCGCCATGAGTGAGTTTGTGAATGTAGATGGTGATACCATCGGACGCAAACCATCTATTTATGGTAAATTGGGTTACGATAAGGAATTAAGCGAAGACCTTCGCGTACGCCTTACCGGTTCGATCTATATGAACGGTGGAACCTCACGCAATACATTGTATGGTGGCGACCGCGCCGGTTCACGTTACTATTGGGTAGGTGAAGGTTCATATTACATGGCTCCGGCACTCACAGCTACTTCATTTGTGAACAGAGCATTCTCAGGTCGTATTGATCCTGGATTCTCTACCAACGTTACTGCAATCATGATCAATCCATTTATAAAATTCAAAGGATTGGAAGTGTTTGCTACTTACGAAATGGCGAGTGGTAGTGCTTCATTGACCAGCACAACAGATACTGTAGATCGCAGCTTTAATCAAATGGCTGTAAGTGCATTGTATCGCTTCCTCGAAAATGAACAAGCATATGTAGGCGTTCGCTATAATACAGTTTCCGGTCGCCTCGCAGGGTATACTGATGAAGATGGTGATATCAGCGTAAGCCGCTATCAAATAGCTGCCGGTTGGTTCCCAACTGATAATTTGTTATTGAAATTGGAATATGTAAATCAGGATTACACTGATTTCAAATCCAGTGATATTCGCAGTGAACTCAACTTCAAAGGTGTTGTGGTTGAAGCCTGCGTAGGATTCTGATCAGGGTTTTAATTGGGTTAACCCGCACCGAGCTTCGGTGCGGGTTTTTTTTTCTGTTTCTTGTTGGGTGAAATGGTATCAGGTATCAGGTATCAAGTATCAGGTATCAGGTAGTAGGTATATGGTAGCACAAGTATCAGGTTAAATGCAGGTATTTAAATTACACGCATCTGCTTCGCATAACTACAATTGTCTGATATCAATCATCTCTCCTCCTTCCACAATTCTCATTTCTCCTTCCTCATCTCTCATCTCTCCTACCTCATCTCTCCTTTCTCCTTTTTCCATCACAGTTTAACCAAAACGCTACTGTACATTTCCCCATCCACCGCAACACGCAACTGATACATCCCTGTAGGGAAGTTGCTGAGGTCGATGGTGTTTTGGGTGTTTATTTGTGTGCTTTGTTGCAGGATGATCTTGCCGGTGAGGTCAACTACCATCATGCTGGCATTTTGTGCGAGGCCTGGTATAGCGTAGTTGAACAGTCCATAACTTGGGTTTGGATATACATGCAGGTTATAGGCTGTTTCAGGTTCTTCAATAGCATTTGCGCATGGCATCACAAATTCACTGCCCGGACTACCTTCCGGACAACTTTCTGTCCAATTATCCGGATCATTTACATTCAGGGAGGCATTGATGAGTTGCAAGGCTGTGCCGCCACCATCTGCAGATGCAGGGTAGGGGAGTTC
>JAYRVB010000020.1:0-9183 GCA_041918775.1 Chitinophagales bacterium | reverse complement strand
GCTTTTGGTTGCGCACCACTCATCCCGCCTAAACCTGCAGTAACAAAAACTTTTCCGGTGCAATCCTCCGCATGCGCATCAATTTTACGCGCCGCGTTCAACACGGTGATATTTGTTCCATGCACAATACCTTGCGGTCCAATATACATGAACGACCCCGCCGTCATCTGTCCATACTGTGTAACACCCAATGCATTAAATTTCTCCCAATCATCCGGCTTCGAATAATTTGGGATCATCATACCATTCGTGACCACCACACGCGGTGCCAGTTTATGTGATGGAAATAATCCCATTGGATGACCACTATATAACACCAGTGTTTGTTCATCCGTCATCGTGGCCAGATATTGCATGGCCAGTCTATATTGTGCCCAGTTTTGAAATACAGCACCATTGCCACCATAAGTGATCAACTCATGCGGATGTTGTGCAACAGCATGATCAAGATTGTTTTGCAACATCAACATGATACAGGCCGCCTGCACGCTTTTATGCGGATAATCCTGATAATGTCGCGCTTTAATTTCTGCATCCGGACGATACCGATACATATAAATACGTCCGTAAGTTTTTAATTCTTCTGCAAACTCAGGAGCAAGTGTTGCATGCAAATGCGCAGGAAAATACCGCAGGGCATTGCGCAAGGCCAATGCTTTTTCCTCCCTGCTTAAAATATCTTTCCGCTTGGGCGCATGATTGACCTCAGGCACATACGCTTTTACAGGAGGCAAAACATCCCCTATTCCCTGCAATATCTCTGCTTTGAACGCATCTCGCGCAGCCTGACTCATGTGATCCATATACCGGTATTTGCAGCAAAATTAGCATATCAGAACGGGATTCCGACTGCACGACGCCTGGTCAACGCCACTAATTCCATCGCAACCGCACACAAACCAAATACCGTGGTACATCAAGGCGGGTATAGGCAATTGCGTAGTGCCGACAAGCTTCGCAATTCGAATCGAGCGCGTTAATTTTTGTTAGGGGAAAAATGACCCTGTTCCGGCTTGAAACCGCGCGTGCCTTAGCCTCCGCGGCCTAATGCGCTACCTTATTGAACGCAGTAAAAGCTTCGTTGTGCGCGCATACGAAGCCTTGGCACGATGTTGGCATATAGCAAAACATAAATCAACACATATGAGAACTTTACTACTCTCCGGAATAAGCAGCATGATCATACTCGCTTCTTGCGATCGCAATGAAATACCTGAGTATGATGTACGTGATGAATATGTAGGCATGTATTCCGTTACAGATGCGTGTGATGCAATGCTGAACGATTATCAACTTGAAATATACTACGGTCCTGATTACGATGAAGTGATATTTGGCTGGCCGGGCTTATACGAGGCCGGATTTGAAGTGACCGGTATCGTAACCGGAATGAAAATGATCATTCCGATCCAACAATTCTATGTATCATCTTTCCCTGAAATATTCTATGAATTCAGCGGCACCGCTGCACTCGAAGACGGCATCTTAAAAGTAGATTATACTGTGCTCGTGGTTCAGAATGGACTGATCGTTGATGAGAACAACTGTATTGCAACGCTTGTGCGCAATTAATGTGCTACCTGCAAGCATTGCGTGTATGTTCCCTGTGCATTGGCGACGCGAATAAAATAAGTGCCCGAAGGGAGATCCTTTACAGATATCCATGTAAAGGCTTCACGCACATCCTGTTTGTATAGCAATGCACCTGATACGGAAAACATGCTCAGCGTTGAGCCAATTGGCGCACCGTTAACCATCACATTGTCGACCGCCGGGTTTGGATAGAGTTGCATGGTTGACACCTGCGTTTGTTGAATGTCAACATAAGTTTTATCAAACACGGCCAAGCCTCCTATTTCAGTGCCTATCCAAATCTTATTGGCGTGATCTATTTCAATAGCATTAATATAATCATCGGGAAGATCGCTGTTTGCTACGGTGTAATGCCACCAATTCACATTGTCAAACAAATGCATGCCCGTTGAGGATGTGCCGATCACACCCACATTGTCCTGATCAATGCGCACCGCATCCAGCGACCAATCAGAAATTTCGCTGGTGAGTGGCGTAAAGCGCAAAAAATCTCCGGCCTCGGTCAATACCGTTAATGATCCAAATGAAGTTGCAAGCCATTTATTGTTATAGGCATCTTCATCAATGCTTAATATCGTATTATCGCCAATATTGGAATTTGCTGTCCAATAAATAGTAAATGCACCTTCCGCATACACAGCCATCCCGCCATTAAGTGTACCTATATACACCACATCATTCGAATCAATATACAGACTATTGACATTCGGTACCATTAGGTCAGAATTTACTTCTGTATATACTGTCCAATCTTCCGCGCCATCCCATTTGGCCAATCCCCAACTGGTACCTATCCATAATGTATCATTGGCATCCTGAGCGATCGCTTTCACATGATAATCCGGTAATCCTGAATTCAGTGGATCAAACACAGTCCAGCTAACCCCGTCATATCGCACAAGCCCATGTAGAAAAGTGCCCAACCAAACCACCTCATCCTCGTCTACAAAAACAGCACGAACATCATTGTCGGGTATGCCATCCGCTGTGGTATATACTGTCCAATCTCCCGCTGCCGAAACTTTAACCAATCCACCTTCGGTGCCGATCCACATATTGTCTTGTGCATCTTTATAGAGGCAATTTACTTTCATGGCCGGCAGTTCAGAATTCATCGTGGTATATACGGTAAATGCCGATTGCGCATGCACCTGCAGTCCGATACCCAACAGGAAAAATAACCAAAGTGATTTCATGCCCTAAAAATACATCCAAGACCTGAGTTTTAGCGACAATTGCCCAGTGACTTTTATCAATCACATACGATACCGGCGCGGCAAAACGTTCTTCTCCTTTCCACTGCGATGAAGACATTTCCCGTAATTCTGCTGACCCCCCTGTTTTCCATACACTTATTTAGTTGCAAAGACAGCACTACTGGTTGTCCCGCCGATGCGGATGTGCTCGCCAGCTTTGTTGTAGAAACAGGGGAAACAGCCATCCTGACCCAATCCGGTGAAGCCTATGTACAGGATCATAATGGATGTACGTTTCTGCTCCAGTATTTCACTCCCGGCTGGGATGATATTTATGTAGAAACAGATTCCGGCATATACATCACTACCGATGAGGGCGATCTCTTTGCTATCGAAAATTCATTTATCGACGACATGGAGGTATATACCGCATTTCCCGATATGATCGCCATGAGTATTGATGACACATTGAAACACTGGACCTCCTTCACCTTGCAAAGTCCGCTTGCGCCAACCCTGGAAGCATACGTTGCATTACGCGCCTGCATCCTCGATGGGAGCTGCGATTTTCTGGATAACAGACTGGATATCAGCACCGATCCTGCAGATGCCTCGAATCAGGTACTGAAATGCACTGCCGTACCACCATCAGCCGATATGGTCACTTCAAAAAGCAGTATAGAACGCGGATTCATTTACTTTAAAGAAGGCGATGACCTTTGGTTCGAATCACGATTCTTTATTTCAAGTGGAATGCCATTTAGTCTGGTCGATATTGAAAACAGGTATTTCGATCAAAGTCCGGGTCCGCGTCTCATCATCAGTGGAAATAAACTGGCTATCGAAAATAAATTTGAGGAGAAGATCACCTATTACCCGCCTGAAGGTGCACCAGATGTACCGGTGGGCGAATGGTTCACCGTAAAAGTGCATCTTACCTTTAGTACCAATAATTCCGGTGTAATTGAAGTGTGGCAAAATAATACATTGGTGATGTCGGTAAATGGTGTCAATCTCCCACTTGGAAATTCCATCCAAAACAGTCTTGAGATCGGTGTCACCGCAACCGATATCGGATGCGTACTTTTAGTGGATGATGTGCGTTTGGCAGATGCGCCGTTTTGATCTGAAAAGGATAAAATAAAAAAAGCCGCTTCCCATAAGAAGCGGCTTTCATATACGCCACAATTACCCTTTACGAATCCAGTGTATTTACAGGTGCATTTTTAGCAGGGATCTTTGTATCGGCCACTGTATGCTTATACGAGAAGCCGAGCAAATTGAATAACCATGCTTTAAAGCGCTCATTCAATAAATACATCACAGGCACTACTACCAGTGTTACGAAAGTGGCGAAGCCAAGACCAAACACAATGGTCCATGCCAGCGGCCCCCAGAACACTACGTTCTCACCACCTAACCAGATATCCGGATTACCGTGTGTGAACAGGCCTACGAAATCTATATTAAATCCGATCGCGAGCGGAATCATTCCGAGGATTGTTGCAGTAGCGGTCAACACTACAGGTGTCATACGAATACGCGCTGCTTCAACCACCGCTTCACGTATCTGCATACCCTCACCGATCAGGATATCTGTAAATTCAACCAGCAGGATACCATTTCGCACCACGATACCCAGCAAGGCAATGATACCTACACCGGTCATTACCGCTGAGAAATCCATACCGAAAATACCATATCCCAAAAGCACACCGATGATACTGAATATTACTTCCACAAAGATGATACCCGGCTTAGACACTGAGTTGAACTGCGCAACCAGAATGATCACGATCAACACAAGTGAAATGATCCAGGCCACGCTGAGGAAGCTGATGGTTTCTTCCATATCCTGACTGGCACCGGTGTATCCGATGGTCACATTTTCAGGTGTTTCAAAATCTTCGAGTGCAGCTTTGATCTGATTCATGATCACCGGTTGTTGACTCTCATAACCTGACAAGAGGTTAGAGGAGATCGTTACCACGCGCTTCTGATCGATACGTTTCACACCCGAATAAGTGGATGAATACTGAATATCCGCAAATGCACTCAATGGGATCTGACGAATTTGTCCGGTCATCATATCGCGATACGTGATCTTCAGATCTTTTAACTGGTCGATGCTTTTACGTTGATTTTCATCATATCGTACAATGATCGGGAAATCATCATTGCCTTCTTTGAATTTCGATACTTCCCATCCATACACCGCATTACGAATTTCCGCACCCACTGTAAATGTAGAGATGCCTTCGCGATTCATGCGTTCGCGATCGAGGTCTATCACGATCTCCGGTTTGTTGGCCTGCAGATCGGTACGCAATTCTTCAACACCTTCAAAATTCAAACTGTCGAGATAACGCTTGATACGCTCACTCGTAGTGATAAGTTCATTGAAATCATCACCTGATACTTCGATATTGATCGGTTTACCTGCAGGAGGGCCATTCTGTTCGGCACCTACAGTGATCTCAGCACCCGGAATGTCTTTCACCGCTTCACGGAATTTCTCCAGATATGGTTCCGTTTTCTCATGACGACGTATGGAAGGTTCAATGAATGCTACACCCACTTTTCCTTTATTGGTGGCGGCACTCATATCAAATGGATCTTCTGCTGCACCAATGGTAACATTCGATATCACCGATTTTACTAATGGATTATTTTCACCCAACACACCATAAATGCGATCTTCCACCAACTGTGTAACTGAATCCGTTGTCTCCTGATCTGTACCTACCGGCATCACGATATATGTAAATATAAAATTCGGATCACCGGTTGGGAATTGTTCAACACCCGGCTTTGTCACACCTAAGGCAACGATCGCGATGATGAGGGAACCCAATATACTCAGGAATACTTTACCCGGATTGCGCAATGTCCAACGCAGGAATCCGGCATAGCGCTCCTGAAATGCAGGCCAGCCTTTTTTCTGGAACCAATGCACGGCTTTGATCAGCACAAGATTGTATAACCAGAATAACACAACAAAGGTGATGATCACATTGCCTAATACGGGACTACCACTCAAAGTGATCAACAAGCCCAATGTACCGAACACCACACTCCAAATGATATGACGACGACGATTAGGTTGCTCTCCGTGCTTATGCGGCTTCATGAATGTAGCAGCAAAAACAGGGTTGATCAAATACGCCACGATCAATGATGCTGTGAGTGTAATGATCAGCGTGATCGGCAATCCTTTCATGAATGAACCGATCATACCAGGCCAGAACAATAGTGGGAAGAACGGTGCCAGGGTGGTCATGGTACCCGCCAATACAGGCAGGAACACTTCACCTGCAGCATTCTTTGCAGCGGTTTTGATCGGTACTTTTCCATTGGCAAAAATCCTGTGCGTATTCTCGATCACCACAATGGCATCATCCACCACAATACCTAAGCCAAGGAGGAATGCGAATAATACGATGAGGTTCATGCTCAATCCCAGCAAGCTCAATACAATAAAGGCAATGAACATCGAAAGCGGCACTGATAAGCCCACAAACATCGCATCTGTGGCACCCATGAAAAACATCAACACAATGGTTACCAGAATAAAACCGATAATGATGGTATTGATCAGATCGGCTACCTGCGTTCTGGTGAGAGAAGAGGTGTCGCCTGTTACCGTAATATCTACATCTGAAGGAATATCTTTCTCCTCAGCTACTTCTAATAATGCATGAATATTATCTGATGCTTCGATCAGGTTCTCTCCGCTCTTCTTGATCACGTTCAAAGTGATCACCTTATTATGGTCAAGACGCGCAAAACTTTCCTGCTCCTTGAAATCATCCTGAATGACTGCGATATCCTTCAGATAGATCGGAAAATTATTGGCGTTGTTGATCGTAAGATTTTTGATCTGTTCGATATGGTCAAACTCACCACTTACGGTAATACTGCGACGCATATCTTCCACTTTCATGGTTCCACCGGAGATGATGCGGTTCTCATTGCTGATGGCAGCATAAATATCATACATGGTAAGTTGCGCCGATTGCATTTTATACATATCGACATTGATCTGAATTTCGCGTTCAGGAGCACCGATGAGGTCTACCCGAGATATCTCCGGTAATTCTTCGATCTTATCCTGCAATAATTCAGCATAACGCTTCAATGAACCCAGATCATAATCACCACTCACGTTCACCTGCATGATCGGAAGCTCACTGAATTCTACTTTCTGTACGTTCGGACCAAAAGCGGGATCCAGGTCGGAAGGTAAACGCGGTTTTGCTTTATCTACCGCATCCTTCACTTTCTGATTCGCATCATCAATATCAGTACCCGATACAAATTCTACCTGAATACTGCTGAAATCCTGCACTGAGTTACTGATGATCTTATTCACGCCATTGATTGCGCCAAGATCTTTTTCCAACTCTTTCGTGATCAGGTTCTCCATATCCACCGGAGATGAACCCGGATAGATAGTTGATACATACACCGTTGGCATGGTGATGTCGGGATAGAGCTCTTTGGGCAAAGCATTATAGGTAGAGATACCTAAGATGGTCAGGATAACCGTGATCACAAAGATCGTCGTGCGGTTATCTATCGCCCAGCTCGAGGGTTTGAACTCTTTGAATATATCTTTCATGTTGTTTATTTATCGTGAAACAGTTTGGGTAACATCGCTGACGGTTAACATCTATCGCGTGCATCAACAGATCACCGCGTTTGATGAAACCGGCATGCTACTAGTACACTATTTCTTGTCCATCTATCAGGTTTTGAAAACCGGCAGTGATCAGTTTATCATTTGCCGACAAGCCGGAAGTGATCTCCGCTTTGCCATCATAGATCTGTCCAACGGATACCACTCTGCGCGAAGCCACTTTTTTTCCATTCTTTTCTTCCACTACATATACATAGCTGGCATCAGATGAACGCTGCACCATATTCAGGTCTACTACCATGGCAGCAGGTGCCTGATAATCGGCAATCTTGATCACTGCGATCATGTTCGGTTTCAGCGAAGCATCACTTGGAAGTTTTGCTTCTACGCTAAATGTGCGGCTCGATGGGTTGATCACTTTGCTGGCAAAGGTCAATTTGGTGTCGATGGTTTTTTCAATATCGCTCAGGATCACCTTGGTGTCATCACCGGTAGATACCACTGCGCTATGCGATTCAGAAACCTCGCCTTTTGCTTTCAGGCTGCTGAGGTTCACTACGCGTATACCTTGAAAACCGGGACTACCGATCTGACCCACTTTGATATCCACTGCATCCACCAGACCGGTGATCGGAGATACCAGCTTGCTCATCGTTAACTGTTCACGCGCTGCGGCGATACTTTTTTCGAGGGTTTCCACATTGTTCTTTGCAGAGAGATATTGCACCTCACTTCCGATCTTCTGATCCCAAAGCGCTTTTTGCTTATTGTACATTTCCTTCGCGAAACTCAATTGCGACTCAAGGGTCTCAATGTTCTTGCGCATCGCATCATTATCCAGTTCAGCAAGTGTCTGACCTTTGGTTACAGATTGTCCTGCAGTTACATATACCGCCTGCACAATACCCGGCATTTGTGGTGTTACCAGCACATTCTCATCCGCATCGATCTTACCCTGGATCTCAATGTAGTGTGTGAATGCCTGCGGTTGAATTTCTGTTACTACTACCAATTCAGCCGGCTTGCCTTTGGACGTATCGTTCTTAGCAATTTGTTCTTCCAGTTTACTGATCTTTTCATCCAGGGCAGAGCGCTCTTTTTTCAGCGCAGCTAATTCTGCTTTCGGATCATCCCCCTTTGGCGCACATGATGCGAGCACAAGGAGTGCAAAAACATATATCAAGGATTTTTTCATAACGGTGGTTTTAATAGTTGCCTAATGCTTTATTCAATGAAGTTTTTGTATTCAATACGTTATACAGCGCGCCTATATAACTACCTTGTGCCTGATACAAGGTACTTTCCGCACTGTTGAGCTCGAGGCTGCTGCCAACCCCTTCGCGATATTTGATCAATGCGGTATCATAGATCTTTTGTGCAAGCTCGATATTCTTCTCCTGCACATTCAGATCGTTGAGTGCATTTTGATAATCTGTTTTTGCCTTTTCCACTTCCAGCATGATGCCCTGTGTGGCAGAAAACTGATCTACCTTAGCTTTCTCCAGCGATACTTCCGCCTGCGCTACATTGGTTCTTCTCTGTGTTCCGGAAAAAATAGGAATACTCATGGTAACACCTACAAGTCCGATGTCGAACCATTCCTCATCCGGATCAAAAAAGTTGAATTCATTGCGCTGGGCGTTTTGTGTATATGAACCATACGCTACAAGTGAAGGCAGATAAGCTGCTTTGTTCACCTTTACATTCAGTTCGTTCAATGTAACAAGCGTTTGCATGATGCCAAACTCCGGTCTG
>JAYRVB010000019.1:0-3591 GCA_041918775.1 Chitinophagales bacterium | reverse complement strand
CACCTGATGATTGGCAAAATCTACAGTGTAATCTGTGAGGTTGTTTTTGATCGCGTTAAAATACTTAACAGCAGAGGCTTCATCTGCAAATTGCAGTTCGCTAATGTCCATGGTGACAGCTTTTGCAGCAAGCATGGATTCACTTAACTGAATAGTGAATTGCTTGTCGAGTTTAACGGCCGTTTGACTAAAGCCTGAAACCGAGAACAGCATTCCAACAGCGAGGAGTGCGGGTAAAAGGAATCGTTTCATACGTTTTCTGTTTAAAGTGAAAAAATTGATTACTATTCTAAATATAGGGTTTTTTCCGCATTTCCAAATACATTCGCAGATTTTTCCTTACCAGGGATTGTTTTACCGGCGATTTACTCCTTTGCAGGTGCCATGCCATCATGTAAATGGCACAAAAAAGGCCGTATGCAAGCATACGGCCTTTAAATAAGGGACTTACTGGCTTAATAGCCCGTATTTTGAACCAATAATGGATTCTTCTCAATTTCTATTTGTGGAATAGGATATACCATCTTAGGATCGTTGTAGTTCATTGTGCCGATCATTCCTTTGGTGCGCTTCACATCATGCACGCGGAAGCCTTCGAAAGCCAACTCCAATCTGCGCTCCATCAGGATATCATCTATCGTTACGGTAGCCTCCTCCGGCAAACCTGCACGGGTATGGACCATATTGTAGTCATCTTCCGGAGAAGCACCAACTGCAGTACCTAAACGCTCGTTGCATTCTGCACGGATAAGATACATTTCTGCAAGACGAATTGCTGAGATATTGCCAAATTCATTGTTGTGTTTTGTGGTATAGCGAATATCACCTTCTTCAATGAACAGCAAGGTCCTCAAATCCGCTACATCATAAAGTGCAAAGAATTCGTCGGTCACCTCTACATCAGCACGACCACCAAAATCGTTGATCGCATAGTATTCGTTCAGGTCATTTGTGCCATCCAGTTCAGATATCTCCACGCTGAAAATATCTTCATCAGTAGCCTCATCCTGCGCAAATACTTCACCATAGGTAGCCAACAATTCAAAATCATTGGAAGCGATCACGCGATCAGCCGCGTCACGAGCATTTGCATAATCTTCTTTTTGCAGATATACGCGCGCCAGTAATGCTGAAGCTACATATGTATTTATATACTCATCATTCTTTTCCGGCAATTTGGATTCTGCTGCTTCCAGATCGGCGATCACCTGATTGTAACACTCTTCTACAGTATTCCTTGCCACCTCAGAATTCTCTCCGATAGCGAGTGTAGGTTCAAGAATGATCGGCACAGCCAACTCAGTAGTTGCGGTACCCGCTTCATACTGCTGACCAAAATTGCGTGTCAGTTCAAACAGGCACCAGGCACGGAGCGCCAAAGCTTCACCTTCCACACGATCGCGGTCGGCGGCTTCTACCACATCCAATGCATTCAATACATTGTTGCAAATATTGATCACTTCATAACTGCTTTCCCAAAGGTCCTGGACAGCAGCATTATTTACAAGAATATCACGATTGTAAATTTCCTTGTATGACTCGAAGGTGCCCACCCAAAGTAAGTCGCCAAATCCGGCATACAGGTCAGCGTCCATGATCACATCACCACCTAATAATGCCGATTGTCCCATACGGTCGTAAGCACCCATCAGAGTTTGTTTAACACCTGTATCGTCCTGCAAAGCAGATTCATTACTCAGGCTTTGTGCAGGCTCAAGATCGAGGATGCCCTCGCAGGAAGTAATTCCTCCCATGATCACACCTGCAGCGATCCATGCATATATGCTTGATTTCATAATCTTCATTTTTTTTGTTGGTATTAAAGTCCTAAGCTAATTCCGAATACGATAGTGCGCGGTTGCGGAGCACTATAGAAATCGATACCATAATAAATGTTGTCAACAAACGAATCGCTGGAAACTTCCGGATCCCATCCGCGGTATTTCGAGAAGGTCAACAAGTTATATGCTGAACCGTAAACACGAATAGATTCCATTTTCAATTTGTTGGTAAGACCCTTTGGCATGATATAACTCAGGGTTACTGTTTTTACACGCATATAAGAGCCATCGCTTAAATAGCGACTGCTTCTTGCCGCAGTACCATTTTCAAACAATAACCTGTTCTCAGGAACATCAGTTACATCGCCAGGTTCCTGCCAGGCCTGGAACTGGTCAACGGTTTGGTTATCCCACTGACTCGCATTTGACGACATCCAGTAATCGCCCGACATGTGTACATCATTACCGTATACACCTTGCAGGAATATATCCAGCTGAATATTCTTGTATCCGAAATTATTTGACAATCCGGCAATGAAATCAGGGTTAGGATCACCTACCACTACATAGTTGGCCAGGTTGAAATCATTTGTGGTTTCATCGCCACCTGTAGGATCATTCACGTAATACAATCCATCTCCATTATCAGGATCTGCACCAGCAAATTCAGCACCATAGAATACACCGATCGGCTGACCAACCATCACCACGTTCATGAAATCGCTTCCACCGTAATCGATGAGTGTTTGTCCGTTAGCCAATTCTGTTACTTCATTGCGGTTTGCAGAAAAGTTCACACTGGTGCTCCAGCTAAAGTCGCCCACAAAGTTTTCACTGGTAACAGAGATCTCAATTCCTTTATTCGTCAGACTACCAACGTTCTGTGTTTGAACAGTAAAGCCGGTAGTTGAAGGGATCGGCACATCCAATAACAGGTCGGTCGTATTCTTTTGATATACATCGATCTGACCGGTAAGGCGATCGCGATAGAAACCAAAATCAAAACCGATGTTCGCCTGTGCTGTTTTTTCCCAGGTAAGATCAGGGTTAGCAATGGTAGAAGGATAGATCGCACTATTGGAAGCGTATGATCCAACTGCGTACAAACCTTTGTAATCGAAATTGCCGATACCCGCATTACCGGTGATCCCATAGCTGGCACGCAATTTCAATAAGGTCACTTTCTTACTTCCTTTGAGGAATTCCTCATTGGAGATCACCCAACCAAATGAACCGGAAGGGAAAATACCATATCGGTTGTTTTCACCAAAACGACTTGATCCATCTGCACGCACTGTAACGCTAAATAAATATTTGGTATCGTAATCGTATGTCAAGCGGGTGAAATAGGAAAGAAAGCGATAATAATTTAATACCGAAGTACCAGCAACCACCTCAGCTGCGCTGGCCAGTGTTTGCAATTTATCACTTGGGAAGCCCTGTGCTTCAACAGAGTTATAATAATCGTCGTAGGTATTTAATTCCACACCACCGGTAGCACCGAAGGTATGCTTACCCACAGCTTGGTCGTAGATCAATAAGGCCTTGGTATCAAAATACTGCACGCCGCTATTATAGTTGGTTGCATAACCACCTACAGATAAACCAACTTCTGACTTACTGCCATAAAAGCGTTGCTGCCAGTGATTGGTGATATCACCACCTACTTCACCGCGAAGGGTAAGTACTTTGGTCAATGCATAATCCAAAGCGATATTGCCGATGGTACGAAAGGTAGTGCTTTCGAAAAACACATTATCTACTTCGATCAGCGGGTTATAATAGAGTGTGGTAGGCCTGTCGTAATATT
>JAYRVB010000018.1:0-5118 GCA_041918775.1 Chitinophagales bacterium | reverse complement strand
TGAGTTTAACCAGTGAAATGCACTCTGCATTGATCATGATCACTACACCCTTATTAGTATTGCTGATGGCATGGATCATGCTGAAAGACCGCATAACCATTGCTAAACTTACGGGCATTGGTATTGGTGCAATCGGTGTGTGTCTGCTCATACTTTCCGGATCAACGGATTCAAGTTCCGATGCAAGTGCGATCGGTGATATCTGTATTATGATCAATGCAGCATCCTATGCCATATTTCTGGTGATGGCAAAACCACTCATGCAAAAATACGCCCCGCTCACCATTGCAAAATGGATATTTACTTACGCGGTAATTCCGGTGCTGATCTTTGCCTGGTCCGACCTCAATTCCGTTACTTATTCAGAAGTGCCTCTGCAGGCATGGCTGGCACTTGCAGTAGTCGTGATTGGTGCGACTGTGTTGGCCTACTTATTCAATATTTTAGGGTTGCAATATGGTTCACCCGCACTGGTGAGCATTTATATTTACACGCAACCGATCATCGCGTCAGCAATTTCCCTTTCTATGGGCAATGATACACTCACACCCTTGAAAATACTCTCGGCCTTACTGGTATTCTCAGGGGTGGCCCTGGTCTCATTTAAAAAAGAAGTAAGTGCAAATAAACAAGCATAAGCGCTGCTTCGGCACATCAGGCATTTCTTCTGAGGCTTGCATCGCTGATACATGGCTGGCGTGTTACACCGTTTTATGCCCGAAGTGCATTACCTTTACATCAAAAGCAACACCATGGTAGTGTCGATGACCGGATATGGGCGCACAACATTTAATATACAGGGTAAAAATATCGTACTCGAAATTCGTACCCTCAACAGTAAATCCCTCGATCTGAATTTACGTGTAGCTCCATTATTCAAAGAATATGAAATGGAGATACGCAATATGCTCAGTCGACAGATCCTGCGTGGCAAAACCGATTGCACGCTTGCTTATGAGCAGATGGATGAAAAAGCAGGCGAAGTAAATCCGGCGGCGGTAAAAGAATATTTTCGCCAGATACAGCAAATTGCTTCCGACCTGCAGGTATCTGATGCACGTGTATTCGATCTTGTTTTCCGACTGCCGAATGTAACCACCACTTCCTCTGAAACACTATCTGAAGACCAGTGGTCGGCGGTGCAGGAACATATCGACAATACCTGCGCGCAATTATGGCGATTCCGCAGAGATGAAGGCGTTAACCTCGAAAAAGACCTCATTCTGCGTGTGGCACAGATCCGTGAAGCATTGGCTGAAGTAGAAAAAATGGATCCGCAACGCATGGCGCAACAACGCGAAAAAATGCATGCCGATCTGAAGAATTACCTCAGCGAGGAAAACATCGACATGAATCGCTTCGAACAGGAAGTGATCTTCTATCTCGAAAAAATGGACATCACCGAAGAGGTCATTCGTCTGCGTTCGCACTGCGATTATTTCGATCAAACCCTGCAGGAACATGCGCAGGAAAAAGGAAAGAAACTGGGCTTCATCGCGCAGGAAATGAATCGCGAGATCAATACCATCGGATCCAAATCATACCACGCCGAAATGCAACGCAAAGTAGTGGTGATGAAAGACGAACTCGAAAAAATAAAAGAGCAACTCAACAACGTGTTGTAATGCCCGGCAAACTCATTATTGTTACCGCCCCTTCCGGCGCAGGAAAAACAACCATCGTGCGCCATCTGCTCGACCAAATTACAGATCTGGCATTTTCCGTTTCTGCCACTACGCGACCGCGTCGAACACATGAAGTGGATGGCAGGGATTACTATTTCATTACGCTGGATGCCTTCTCCCAAAAAGTAGAAGCAGGCGAATTTGTAGAATGGGAGGAGGTTTATCCGGGCAAATGCTACGGCACCCTGAAAAGTGAAGTGGAACGCATGTGGGCGAACGGACAGGATGTGATCTTCGACGTTGACGTAAAAGGCGCCCTTAGTCTGAAGAACAAATACCCCGACCGCACCCTGTCCATATTTGTGAAACCGCCCTCTGTGGAGGCTCTGGCCGACCGACTGCTCAAAAGGGGCACCGAAACCCCCGAAACCCTGGCCACCCGACTGGAGCGCGTGCGTTACGAACTCACCTTTGCCGAAAAATTTGATCGCATCATTGTGAATGACAACCTGGAAACCGCACTGGCAGAGGCTTACAGCCTCGTGTATAACTTTTTGGGCCGGGGCTGACCCACTCAGGCAATATTTCGCTTAGCTTTACCTTTCAAACCTGCGACATGGTCACATCGATCACACATGGGGTAAAGGTGAGTGTTGAAACCTTTTATCAGCCTGAACTGGCCGATAAAGGTGAATACGTTTTCGCCTATCGCATCACGATTGAGAACAAGAGTGAAAACACCGTGCAATTGTTGCGCCGCCATTGGTACATCTACGATGGCATAGGCACCTGGCGGGAAGTGGAAGGTGAAGGCGTAGTGGGCGAAACACCGGTCATCAAGCCGGGTCATATCCATCAATATGTATCAGGTTGTCACCTGTTGGCGCCTGTAGGCAAAATGTACGGCACCTATCAAATGATGCGCACCCTCGATGGCGTGTATTTTGATGTGGCTATCCCCGAATTCCACATGGTGACACCTTTCGTGCTCAATTAATCAGCAGGATCGTAGTCTGCACCTTTCAGGATGCGCATCGCATCCATTTCAAAAAATAATTCCTGCAAGGTCGTTTCCGGATTTTCCTCCATATACGCACGCACGATCTGCCAACCGGTCCAAATGGCTGCTCTGCCCGGCGACTCCTCAGGCATACCCATTGAATTTGGCGCCTCACCTAAATATCTGCGCATATCATCCGTTCGCTTGCTGAATAACAGATCTTCCCCGGCCAGAAATTTCCATATCTCCGCATCATTGTCGAAACACCATGCAATTTGCGCCTCCGTGTAGCCCATTTTTATCGAATCGGCCACATCCGGCAATACACAATCCAGATAATAAAGGATCTTGCCATTGCGCAACATCTCATCCAGTAATGTAGCATCCGCACCCCATGAAGGCACCACACCATCTACCAGGCTCTGCATCACGTTTGTTGGAATATAAGCCTTGTCGCAACGTCTGCTGATATACTGAGGCATATTACTTTCATAACTGCCATAATATCCAAAATGCTCGCCCAGATACATGTCGAGCTCTATCCCTACCGTAGTACTATCGAAAATGGTCCAGTATACAAATGGCCCGGTGTAGGTATATACCTGCGGGACCAGACTGTCGGGGAAATAATATCGATAATAACGGAAGGCTTCGCTCAGCGACTGTTCAACATCCTCCATGTTTTCAAACACCAGCATACAACTGTCGTATAGGCGTTGCATCCACATATTTCCGGTGGTGTTGCTGAACAGACTGTCGTAAATAGCCTCCTGCGAAAGTGAATCACTCTCCACCAATCCCCAGAAATTTTCAGTGAGGGATAAAAACAATTCCGGATACTTTTGCGCGATCCCGGCATACACGGTTTTGTAATTGGTGGAATCGGCCGAAAACAGCAGTTTTTCCAGTCGCACCAATTCCACGCGGCTTTCCGGGATATGATCGATATCGGGTTTTGGGTTCTTATGGCCCTTTTCGCAACTGCTGAGCGCCCAGGTAATCGTTAACCCTATACAGAGTATCGCAAAAAATCCGTTATGTTTGTACCGCATGAAGGGTTGTGATTTGACCCTGTAAAACTAAAGACCTATGAAGAAAATTGCATTGTTAGCCTTGTTTTTTTCTGCATTTGCCATTAATGCACAAAGCCCGACCTTCAGATTCGGCCTTACTGCCACTCCGGTGTTCGACTGGTTGCGCATAGAAGGTGACACCTACGAAAACGGTGGCACCAAATTCGGATTCCAATACGGTCTGCTTTTCGATCAAACGATCGGAAATGTAGAAAGATATGCGTTCAGCTCCGGAATCATGATCAACTATGTGAACGCTTCCATCACTTCTACTGATACAGCAACGGATATCACCTCTGATGTGGATCTGCGCGTGCAATACATCGAAATACCACTTACCATGCGCTTGCGCACGAATGAGGTGAATTATATTACCTATTACGGTCAGTTCGGACTCACCCCGGGTTTCCGCATTAAAGCACGCGCCGATTATTCGTACGACGGCACGGTGGTGGATGAGGACCTCGATATGACTGATAAGGACAATGTGTCCGGTGCAACATACAACCTGATGAATATCAGTCTGACATTAGGCGCCGGTGCAGAATATGCCCTTACCGAAAACACTTCCATCATGGGTGGAATTTTCTGGCAGAACGGATTTGCAAATGTGCTAAATGACGATATCGACGACAACAACTCGTATCTGAAGCAGATCGGTGTGCGTTTAGGTGTGCTGTTCTGAGCATTATCATTCGCTGAATATGTAACTTTGTCACGCCGCGATCCGGCGTGACTTTTTTTATGCGTATAGCCCTGGCTCAGATCAATGTGCATATCGGGAATTTCGAGAGCAATTTCGAAAAGATCGCCCGCTACATCCAACAGGCAGAAACCTCAGGTGCCGATATCGTTTTATTCCCCGAACTTGCGATATGCGGCTATCCGCCTCGCGACTTTCTCGATTTTTCGGATTTCATCGATCAATGCTATATGGTGATCGATCGCATCAAACCACTTACGCATAAAACCGCAGTGATCGTAGGTGCACCCAGCAGAAACCCACGCAACGAAGGAAAAGACCTCCACAATTCTGCCTTCTTTATTTATCAGGGCGAAATTCAACACCTGATCAATAAAGCATTACTCCCCACCTATGATATTTTTGATGAGTACCGATACTTCGAACCGGCTACCGAATTTGCCAATATCACCTTCAAAGGCAGACGCATAGCCCTCACGGTTTGCGAAGACCTCTGGAATGTAGGCAACGACAATCCGATGTATAAGGCATGTCCAATGGATGTTCTGATTCAGGATAGTGATCGCCCGGAGCTTATGCTCAATATATCGGCATCTCCTTTCGACTATGCGCATGCAGCAGAACGCATCGACACATTAAAAGCCAACACGCGGAAATCTGGTATCCCGGTGTTTTATGTAAATCATTGCGGTGCACAAACCGATCTTATTTTTGATG
>JAYRVB010000017.1:0-2229 GCA_041918775.1 Chitinophagales bacterium | reverse complement strand
ATCACCACGATACCATGCGCACTGGCGATCTCGAGGATAGGCGCCATATCGGCACACTGACCGAACAGGTGCACAGGAATGATCGCTTTGGTTTTGGGGGTGATGGCTTTTTTCAAGGCCTGTACATCCATGTTGAATGTATGCGGATCCACATCAACAAACACCGGTTTTCCTTTGAGTAAGGCTACCACTTCCACGGTGGCCACAAAGGTGAAGGGCACAGTGATCACTTCATCGCCTTCCTCCAAACCCAGCGCCATAAGTGCTATTTGCAGGGCATCGGTTCCATTGGCGCAGGGGATCACATGCGGAACCTCAAGGTAGGTCGCCAATGCAGCAGTAAACTGTTTGGTGGCGGTTCCATTGATAAACTGGGTGGTGTGTATCACTTCGGCAATACCTGCGTCAACAGCCTCTTTGATCTCGGCATATTGCGTGCTCAGGTCAACCATTTGCAATTTTCTCATCTCAACACGGGTTATTCTGAGGCAAAGATACTCAAAGCCCTGTGAAGCCGTTATGTACCGCAACATCTTTGTAACTTTGCGCCCTGCTTATGAAGCAATTCATCCTCCTGCCATTCCTGTTGCTGCTTTCCACCCTTGGGTTGGGGCAGGTGAATATCAAGGACAGCTGTGTAACTGCCGAACTCATCGAGATCGATCTGGGTGTAGGCATACCGATGGCGGATATGTCGTCGAGATTCGGACTGCATGCCACTGCCGGAGGCGGCTTCCACCATAAAACAAACCAAAACTGGTTGTTTGGTGTCAATGGGGCATTTATTTATGGCAGCGATGTGCGGGAAGACAGTATACTGGATAAGCTGCGCAACGATGCCGGCTATATCATCGGTACGGATGGCCTGGGCTATGATCCCATTCTTTGGGAGAGTGGCATTCACATGCAATTTGAAGTGGGAAAGATCACGGATATCTGGAGCATCAATCCGAATTCGGGACTCACTTTTATGGGTGGACTCGGCTTCATGCAACACCGTATCTGGATCTATATTGATGAAGTGACCGTACCGCAATTAGCCCCTGAATATCGCATCGGTTATGATCGACTTACCAACGGCCTCATGGTGAGTCAGTATATCGGCTATTATTATTTCAGCAGTCGCAACTTCGTCAATTTCAGAGGCGGTATTGAAATACTGGAAGGCTTTACACAGAACAGGCGCACGGTAAATTTCGATACACAACTGCCTGACGACACGCAACGCCTGGATATGATGATCAATCTTAAGGTGAGTTGGGTATTACCTATTTACAAACAACCACGCACAAAATTCTACACACATTAATATGAAAGTGCTGCTCATTTTAGCCGTATTAGCGGTACTGGCATTTATTACGATCTGGTTTT
This sequence comes from Chitinophagales bacterium, assembly GCA_041918775.1. GTDB lineage: Bacteria > Bacteroidota > Bacteroidia > Chitinophagales > BACL12 > UBA7236. The sequence continues at coordinate 858 of JAYRVB010000017.1, read as the reverse complement.
TGCAACCCATCATTTATAGTGTGATCGTTCGTGTGTATGGTCTGGGCATTCATATCGCTTCCCTCGTTTCACCCAAAGCGCGCAAGTGGGTGCAGGGGCGCAAAGGCCAATTCGCACGAATGGCGGCAAACCAACCGCCGCAGGATAAAAAAGTGATCTGGGTGCACTGTGCATCTTTGGGCGAATTTGAACAAGGCAGACCTGTATTGGAATCGCTGCGCAATACCTATCCGCAGGCCTATATCGTATTGACCTTCTTCTCCCCTTCCGGTTATGAAGTACGCAACACTTATACAGGTGCCGATGCTGTATGGTATTTACCTTTGGACACTAAGGCACATGCTGCACAATTCATTGCATTGATACGTCCCGATCTCGTGGTGTTTGTAAAATATGAATTCTGGTATCACTATCTGGCCACCCTGGCGAAACAGAAAATACCGGTCATCCTCATTTCAGCAGCATTCAGAAAGCGCCAGTTATTTTTTAAATGGTATGGTCGTTTGCACAAGCAGATGTTGCGCATGTTCACGCGAATTTTTGTGCAGCATCCCGACAGTCTTGCGCTGCTGACGCGACATAAAATCACCCATGCAGAGGTTGCCTACGATACCCGTTTCGATCGCGTGGTCGAAATTGCCCAACAGTCCGCTGAAATCCCCGAAATAAAAACATTTACGCAAGGCTTTAATGTATTGGTAGCAGGAAGCACCTGGCCGGCAGATGAAAAGGTACTCTCAGTAGCTATGTATTCAAGTCTGGTGCATGTGCAATTCAAACTCATACTGGCTCCACATCATATAGATAAACGTTCAATGAAAAAAACCATGCGCCTGTTTAAAAAATATGCAGTGCGCT
>JAYRVB010000016.1:0-1980 GCA_041918775.1 Chitinophagales bacterium | reverse complement strand
TGATCGCCTCTGACTTGTCGTTTTCCATGGCCTGCACCAGTGCGTCTACATCAGCGAATTTTTTGTCGCTGCGGATAAAATGCAGGAGCGAAACAGTGAAGCGTTCTCCATAAATGGTTTCATTGAAATCGAAGATAAATACTTCAATGCGCTTTTCCGTTTTGTTGAAAGTTGGGCGATTGCCTATGCTTAACAAACCGTAATTATGCCCCTCGCAATGCGCACACTGCACGCGCACTATATACACACCATCTGCAGGGATCAACTTATAATTCTCCTCCGCGAATATATTTGCGGTGGGAAATCCCAAGGTTCTGCCGATTTGATCGCCTTTTACCACCGGACCGGAAATGGTATACGGGTATCCCAGGAGTTCATTAGCGGCGCCAACATTTCCTTCGAGCAAAAATTTTCTGATCTGCGATGAACTTACGGTAAGTGAATCTACGATATGTGCAGGGATCTCCTCTACATGGATCAGATATCTGGAGGCGATCTTTTTCAGCAAATGAATATCACCGGAACGATGTCGGCCAAATTTATGATCATAGCCAAATACGATCACCGCCGGTTTGAATTTTTTTATCAGGAATTCTTCTGCATAATCTTCTGCACTGATCTCAGAAAATTCTCGGGAGAAGGGTACTACCACCACCACATCAACACCGCGTTTTTCCAGAATGGATAGTTTTTCTTCGAGCGTGGTGAGGTGATAAACCGGTGAACCCGGGGTAATGATCTGTCGCGGATGTGGATGAAAAGTGATGATCACACTTTTGCCTCTTCTGGAGCGCGCTTCCGCAATGATACGGTCGATAATGACACAATGCCCATGATGCACACCATCGAAGGTGCCGATGGTCACCACACAGCCACTCAGATCGGGTAATTGTTGAATATCGCGGAAAATGAGCATGCGTCAAAAATACATTATCTATCGGGATGTGCCGCGTCGGGGTCTGTGGAATGCTTGTCCTTTTTTATGAGGGCCAGTAGGTCAGGTAATTCCATGGCATCGCGCAAATGAAAAGATCCGATCTGTTCGCGGCACAACGCACTTAAATAGCCGCCGCATCCCAGATACTGTCCGAAATCATGTGCCAGTGAACGTATATAGGTGCCTTTGCTGCAGGTAACACGAAAGTGTACATCAGGTAACGCGATGTTGGTGACCTCAAAAGCATAAATGGAAACCGTTCGCGGTCGCATGGCTTTTTCTTCGCCTTCGCGTGCATAGAAATAAGCCGGTTTCCCTTCTATTTTTACTGAAGAGTGTTTAGGTGGATATTGCTCTAAGGATCCGGTAAAATGTTGCGCAGCTTCACGGATCTGTTCCGATTGCAGATGGGCAAATGGTGCATGACCGGTTACCGGTGTTTCCAGATCATAACTTTCGGTGATACCGCCGAGTGTGATCGTACCGCTATACGTTTTATCAAGCAGTTGTGTTTCTTCAGCGCGTTTTGTTGCCTTTCCGGTGAGTACTATCAGCAAACCGCTCGCTAAAGGATCCAGTGTGCCGGCATGTCCTACTTTGAGTTTGCGATTTCCGGTATAAGATTTCAGTGGACCGCGCAGTCGAGCGATCACATCGTGACTCGTCCAACGCAAGGGTTTGTTTACCAATAGAAATTGGCCTTCCTGAATACTTTCCGGCGTTATTTGCATGATCACACTACCTGAAGGTCGACGCCCAATGCTAACATGAACAAAATGATGGCACCAACAACGATCCGGTAATAACCAAACATGCGGAATCCGTGCTTCATCAAAAATCCGACAAAACTGCGCATGGCGATAATGGCAATGATAAAGGCGATCACATTGCCGATAATGAAGGCCAGCATATTATCCTGTTGTTGAAATAATAATTCGTAAGGATGCAGTCCCGCATGTGCACCTGTTTCGATCTCATCGAGGATCATGGATTTACACATAGCACCTGCCATGGTGGGTATCGCGAGGAAAAAACTAAATTCT
>JAYRVB010000015.1:0-3206 GCA_041918775.1 Chitinophagales bacterium | reverse complement strand
TTCAGCCACTTCATATCCCAAAATGGCAACTGCTCCACCTCCGGCAGATTCGCTTGCAGAAAAATACCTGCCATCTTTAAAATTCATGGTGTATACTTCATTATATTGATCAGTTACACCACTGATACTTCCGTTATTTATCGTATTGCTGCGGTAGCGTACTTCCTCGGTATTCAGCCATGCTTCAATTGCAACTGCTTTTGCCTGAGTAAGGCGATCAGATAATATCTGATAATCCTCATACTTCATGGTTGGGCGTTTGATGTATTCCCACCAGGTATATTCCTCATTGCTGAATTGCCAGGGCCATCGAGTAATGTAGATCATGTCGGTGCCCAGTTTGTTCAACCCGCTTTCCATGTTCCGTTTGAGCGAGTCTACCGCACTTAAAACCGCAATGATGCAGAAAATCCCGATACTCACCCCAAGCAGCGACAAAACGGTGCGCAGCTTGTTGTTGCGCAACTCCTGCACTACCTGGCTCAGGGTTTCTCCTACGGTTCTAAAAAAGGCAACCATTGTGGCAAAGTTATTGGATATTATTGTGTGATTTCGTTATATAAGGTTAATTTTGCGCCCTCATCGTTGCAATTCAGCAATGAAGATCAGGTAAAACCCGTAAGTTTTATGAAACTCTCTAAGTTTAATTTCGAGCTCCCTAAAGACATTATTGCCCAACACCCCACAGCCGAACGCGACCAGGCCAAAATGATGGTGGTACATCGCAAAACAGGCAAAATAGAACACAAGAAATTCCGCGACATTCTATCATACTTTTCCGAGCACGATGTAATGGTGCTCAACAATACCAAGGTATTTCCGGCCCGTTTATATGGTCGCAAAGAAAAAACCGGTGCCAAGATCGAGGTGTTCATGCTCCGCGAACTCAACCGTGAAATGCACTTGTGGGATGTATTGGTAGATCCTGCCAGAAAGATCCGCGTGGGCAACAAGCTGTATTTTGGCGACGACGACATGCTGGTAGCTGAGGTGGTGGATAATACCACTTCCAGAGGCCGCACCATCCGCTTCCTGCACGATGGCACCGCAGAAGAGTTGCGTCGTATCCTGGAGATCATGGGTGAAACCCCGCTCCCAAAATACATCAAACGCAAACCGGAAGAAGCTGACCGTGAGCGTTACCAAACCGTGTTTGCCAAACACGAAGGCGCTGTTGCCGCGCCAACAGGCGGTATGCACTTCAGTCGCGAACTCCTGAAACGCCTGGAGATCAAAGGCATTAATTTCGCAGAACTCACGCTGCACGTAGGTTTGGGCACATTCAGAAGCATTGATGTGGAAGACTTGTCGAAACACAAAATGGATGCCGAATACTTCAAGATCGATAAAACCTGTGTAGATATCGTAAATAAAGGCCTCAGTGAAGGTCGCCAGGTATGCGCCATTGGCACTACTACCATGCGCGCCTGCGAAAGTGCCGTAGCTGCTTCCGGCACCCTGAAACCGGAAGAAGGCTGGACCAACCTGTTCATCCATCCGCCTTACGACTTCAGCATCTGCAACAGTATGGTCACCAATTTCCACCTGCCGAAAACCAGTCTGGTCATCATGGTAGCCGCCTTTATGGGTTACGACCTCACCATGGAAGCCTACAAAGTAGCCATGAAAGAAAAGTATCGTTTCTTCAGTTATGGAGATGCGATGTTGATTGTTGATTGATGTGGTGATTCCGCTATGGTGGCATCAGCACATCAAAAAAGGCTGTCCTTTCGGGCAGCCTTTTTTGCTTCAGGTGTATTTCTTTTCAATACTCATCTTCGTTGAAATAGAAATCGTCATGCGTAGGGTAATCGCTCCAGATATCTTCGATACCTTCATAGAATTCCCCTTCATCTTCAAGCTCCTGCAGGTTCTCAATTACCTCAATAGGAGCACCTGAACGGATGGCATAATCTATCAGTTCATCCTTGGTTGCCGGCCATGGAGCATCCTCCAAATAGGAAGCGAGTTCAAGTGTCCAATACATAATTCGTTGTTTAAATAATTGGGCGCAAAAATATAGGTTTTTTCATCTTCTGCAACTTCCATTGTGCACAAAGTGTTCACCTTTTGCAAATTCTTACAAAAGCTGCGCCAAATAAGTGTTCTAGCGAAAGTAAAAAATCAACCGCGAGGTCTCCAGGGCACCTCCGGCACTTGCAGGTCGAAGGCGATTTTTCGCGACAACACGAAAAGAAAATCGCTGAGTCGGTTCAAATAGATGAGGATGATGGGTTCAACCGATTCAATCTCAGCCAGATGCGTTACGATGCGTTCGGTGCGACGGCAAACTACTCGTGCCAGATGACAGTAGCTCACGGTGGTGTGGCCTCCCGGTAGGATGAAATTTTGAAGAGGGGGGAGAAATGACTGCATTTGATCTATGGCTATCTCCAACTTGTGCACATCTTCCTCAACGAGGTCGGGTATGGCCATCTTCGAACGTTCCGGATCCGACGCGAGTGCCGCGCCAAGGGTAAACAGACGGTCCTGTATACTGCGCAACAGCATGCGGTCGCTGTTTGCGATCGATTGGTCGGCGATCAGGCCGATGCACACGTTCAGTTCATCGGCCGTGCCATAAGCCTCTACACGAATATGGTGTTTCGGAACGCGGGTGCCGCCGATCAGAGAGGTTTCTCCCCCATCGCCTTTTTTCGTGTAGATCTTCATACGACAAAGGTAAGCAGCGAAATCAGAATCAGGATACCAGATTTTTACGCAATTCGGTTGGATCCAGCTTATTGGCATTGATCTCATCCCTTTCGATCACGCCATCGCGGATGCGAATGATGCGGTGTGCATAACGAGCGATGTCTTCTTCGTGGGTAACAATGATCACGGTATTTCCCTTGCGGTGTATGTCTTCAAACAATTCCATGATCTCATAACTGGTGCGGGTATCCAGGTTTCCAGTGGGTTCATCGGCGAGGATGATGGAGGGATTGTTCACCAATGCCCTGGCCACTGCCACACGCTGGCGTTCACCGCCCGACAATTCGTTTGGTCTGTGGTGCATGCGATGGCCTAAGCCAACAGCTTTGAGTATGTCCTCCGCACGTTTGATGCGATCAGATTTTTTGATCCCGGCGTAGATCAATGGCAGTGCCACATTTTCGATGCCACTGAGGCGGGCAAGCAGGTTAAAGGTTTGAAATACGAAACCGATCTCCTTGTTGCGCACTTCGGCCAGGTCATTATCGGGC
>JAYRVB010000014.1:0-4902 GCA_041918775.1 Chitinophagales bacterium | reverse complement strand
TGCCGGTTATTTCCATGCGTATGGAGTTAAAACGCGGGAACAACAATTGCCTGATCATCAATGACACTTATAGTGCCGACCTCGCCTCTCTGGAAATTGCATTGCGCTTTCAGGCACAGCATAGCAGCGGGTTGCAGCGCACGCTGATCATTGCTGAATTCGATGAAAGTGGATTAAGTGGTCTTGCATTTTGCACACATATTGCTCAACTGATTCGTGCCTACAGCATTCAACATTGTATAGCCATTGGCGAAACCTATTTACAACATCAGGCTGTTTTTGAAAACATCCCCTTCATTGCTTACAAGGACACAGAAACATTTTTGCACATGCGCAGTGCCCGCGATTTCGATCATGAGGTAGTGCTGATCAAAGGGGCAAGGCGTTTCAGATTAGAGCGCATCAGTGCCCTCCTGGAAGCAAAAACACATGGAACAGTATTGCGTATTCACATGCATAATATGGTGCATAATTTACATGTGTACAGAAACCTCCTGAAACCAGGTGTAAAAACCATGGTGATGGTGAAAGCTTTTTCTTATGGCAGCGGACAAGCAGAAGTAGCCCGTTTACTGGCGCATCAGCGTGTGGATTATCTGGCGGTAGCTTATGCGGATGAAGGTGTAGAGCTGCGCATGCAGGGTATCCGATTACCGATCATGGTGATGAATCCGGAACCTGATGCATTTCAAAACATGATCACACACGATCTGGAGCCGGAGCTTTACAGCATGCATATCTGGACAGCCTGGAAACAGGTAGTGCAGCAAGAGGCATTACATGGTCGCACCACATTTCCGGCTGTGCATATCAAAATAGATACCGGCATGCACCGGCTTGGATTTTTGCCGCGCGAAATTGCCGCACTCGGAGACGACATGCATCATCAAACACACATACGTGTGGCCAGTGTGTTCACGCATTTATCTTCAGCCGACGATAAGCAACATGATGCCTTTACCAAAGCACAAATTGCAGATTTTGAAACTGCGTCTGCCACACTCAGCAATAATCTTGGTTACCCTGTTTTGCGACATGCATTAAACTCTTCGGGTATCAGCAATTATCCGGATGCACAATTTGATATGATCCGATTAGGCATTGGTTTGTATGGTGTGGATCCGGCAGCAAATATTCAGGCGCAATTAAAACCGGTAAGCACTTTAGAAAGCACCATCGCTCAAATAAAACAAATTGCAGCAGGTGATAGCGTAGGATACAGCAGAACATTTATTGCACAAGCGCCAATGCGCATCGCCACGATAAATCTTGGATACGCAGATGGTTTTTCACGCGAGCTTAGCAATGGAAAAGGTCGCGTAGTAGTACTACCAAACTCAGGTGAATCAAGGTCGCTGCAGTATTGCCCGGTATTGGGAAGGGTATGTATGGATATGACAATGATTGATATTTCTCACCTGCCTGATGTACAGGAAGGTGATACTGTTGAAATATTTGGTCATCACATCCCCATCAGCGAACACGCAGCCATGCGAAATACGATCGCATATGAAGTGATGACAGGTATTTCGCAGCGGGTGAAGCGGGTGTTTGAGAGTGAGTGGTGAGTGGGTCAGTGGGTGAGTGGGTCAGTGGGTGAGTGGTGTCCGGATAGCTATCGGGAGGTGAGTGCCTTTGCATTTCTCCGCTTCTCCGCTCCTCCGCGTCTCCGCGTGAAAAAGAGTGAAGCGTGAGTCGTGAATCGTGTGTCGTGAATCGTGAAGCTTGAAGCTTGAGGGGGATGTTAGTGTGGGGATTTGGATATTGTGTATTTGTTGGAGGGGTGGTGTTGGTTTTTGGGTGCTGCTTTGTTGGATTTTTTTTGAAAGATGATGGCCAGAATAGTTCCTCTCTCATTTCTCATTTCTCATTTTTCATTTCTCATTTCTCACCGCCCGTTGAAAATTTAAAGCTTCTCCTCAACAAATTGCAACATAATAACAACCCCAACACTCACAATTTTTCCCGAGTAAATACAAATTCCTCAGTATACACTTTGTCGTCTTCTCTAAGTTTGAGGAGGATCTTTAATTTGTTGTCGACGAGCGTGTAGGTGATGCCGTTGAAATAGGCGGTGTTGCCTTCGATGTTTATGAGTTCGAAGGTGGTCCATTCTGATTTTTCTTCCCAGCCTTCGAGGTCTTTTCCAAAGTGTTTGAGTTTGAGGGTGATGGTGCTGTCGTGCTCAATAAAATGCATGTATTCAGTAAAAATGAGTGTATCGTTCATTACAAAACGAAATATTCCCTGCATGGCACCATCGGCTGCCGGTAGCCAGGTTTCTACGCAGGTTCCACCAAAACCACTACCCTCCCAATAGCCGGTGAGCCAGGAAAGCTGATCCAAAGTACCTTTTCCGGGGTCTTCATCCTTTTGCAATTGTTTTACCTCCTGAGCCGAAAGGGATGTGAGGCACACGCCAATGGCCACACAAAGGGTAAATAGTGATCTCATACGCCTGAATTTTGAACAATAATACCAAAATACCATCATTCCGGAAGGCGGCCGTTTCGCCCCGAGTTGCGCGAAAGGGGCTGCGCACCGCAATCGTAAGGTCATCACATGGTCATTTCCCCTACCCCTCCAACGTTTATCCTGAAATATTCGTATTTTTAATATGGCTAAGTGGCTACAGGGCAAACTATGGCCAAAATTGAAGCATTCGTTTTGTTGAAGCGGATCATCTACATATCACTCCTCATAACCTCGTTGCTCAGCAGCGCAGGAAGGGTTTGCGCCCAGCAGATCACCGTGCCTCGCGCTCCTGCTTTGCAGTATGTCGACAATGCCGGTCAATGGCCCGATCAGGTGCTGTATCGCGCCGAACTGGGTGGTATGGAAGTATATCTGGAAAAAAATCAGTTCACCTACGACCTATATGATACCGAGGCTGCGAGCAATGGTATGCACATGCATACGGGGCATACGCAAGCCGGAGCGGGTAGTGTAATACCACGTCATGCCTATCGCACCCAATTCATCGATGCGAATTCGGCTGTGCAGATCACCACGTTAAATCAGTCGAACAATTACTACAATTTTTTTTTAGGCGACGATCCTGCAAAATGGGCTTCTCATGTGTTTGGTTTTGGCGAGGTGCTGTATACAAATATGTATCCGAAGATCGATGTGCGGGTATATAGCAGTGGATCGAATATGAAATACGACCTGGTAGTACATCCGGGTGCGCATGTTGATGATGTGCAGTTGTTTTATGCGGGTGTGGATGACCTGCTTACCGTGAACGGGCAGTTACATATAGTTACCTCTGTTGATACTGTGATAGAAATGCGTCCGTATGCATGGCAGAAAAAACAAGGTGCCGTTGTTCCTGTTGTGTGTAATTATGAGGTTGATGGATTTACGGTACGCTTTTCTTTCCCGGAGGGATATGATAAAAATTACGACCTGATCATTGACCCTGAATTAATTTTTGGTTCTTACTCAGGCAGTGCAGCAGACAATTGGGGATATACTGCCACCTTTGATGCCGCAGGAAATTTGTTTGGTGGTGGCGCAGCATTCGGTTCCGGTTATCCAACCACAATAGGTGCTTATGACATCACTTACGGCGGAGGTGATACTGATGTAAGTATATCGAAATGGACAGCTGATGGTACAGACCTTATTTACAGCACTTATTTAGGCGGATCAAATGCGGAAATTCCGCATAGTATGATTGCTACCGCAGATAATGAGCTGGTGGTATATGGCACGACCAGCAGTTCGAATTTTCCGACCACTGTAGGCGCGTATGATAATACCTTTAACGGAGGCTCTACGATCACTGTGGATGGGATTAACTTTCCGGGTGGCACAGATATTTATGTTACAAAATTTAGCGCTGACGGTACAGCTCTTATAGGCTCCACTTTTATGGGTGGCACCGGAAACGATGGATTAAATATTGCATCCGGATTTACCACACATTACAATTATGGTGATTTTGTGCGCGGTGAAGTGATCATCAATAATGCAGAAACCATTTATGTAGCCAGCAATACTGTAAGTTCGAATTTTCCAACTACTGCCGGTGTATTTCAACCCACTTTGACAGGCGACCAGGAAGGCGTGGTTTTTAGTTTAAACAGCGATTGTTCTGCTTTGATATGGTCAAGCTATATCGGCGGTAGCAATGAGGAAGGTGCTTATAGTATGAAGCTCACCTCTACTGGCCAGGTGGTGGTTGGCGGCGGCACGGCGAGTAGTGATTTTCCGGTTACTGCAGGCGCCTGGATGGATGCGTATTCAGGTGGTGTAACTGATGGCTGGGTGGCTATTATTTCTCCGGATGGCAGCACGCTCGAATATAGTTCGTTTGCAGGCACCAATAATTATGATCAGGTATATTTTGTAGAGACAGACGATGATGACAATATTTATATAACCGGACAAACGCGTGGGGTATGGACGGTTACTGCCGGTGTGTATAGTGAAGCATCCGGAAAACAATTCATCACCAAATTAACTCCTGACCTTGGTTCTGTATTGTACTCCACCATTTTTGGTAGTGGCAGTTCAGCAGTAAATATCTCACCTTCAGCATTTCTGGTAGATGAATGTGAAAACGTTTATGTATCCGGATGGGGTGGTTCGGTAAATCAGGGATATAATTTTTCTACAGGAAGCACTTCCGGCATGACCACTACACCGGATGCGATACAATCGACCACCGATGGCAGTGACTTCTATTTCTTTGTCGTATCCAAGAACGCGATCGATCTTTTGTTTGCGAGTTATTATGGCGGACCATTAAGCCCGGAACACGTTGATGGCGGCACCAGTCGTTTCGACAAAGCCGGTGTGATCTATCAGGCTGTATGTGCCGGGTGCTGGGGTCTGGATGATTTTCCGACCACTGCAGGTGCATGGTCGGAGACGAATGGCAGTTCTTTCTGCAAC
>JAYRVB010000013.1:0-3921 GCA_041918775.1 Chitinophagales bacterium | reverse complement strand
TGTCATTTTTTATCGAGCTATTGAAAGTGGTCTTGGCTCGAGTGACAACACCACCATCGGCATGTTCTGGAAGTGGAATTTCCTGAATAGATTTTCGTTATACGGGCAATTCGTACTAGATGAATTACTGGTTTCTGAATTTATATCCGGAGATGGATGGTGGGGCAACAAATATGCTTTACAAAACGGGATCAAATACATAGATGCATTTGGTGTGGATCAACTGGACCTGCAATATGAATGCAATATTGTGCGACCATATACTTATGCTTATGAAGACGACAATGGTTCCAGTTACACGCATTATGCTCAGGCGATCGCCCATCCACTCGGTGCCAATTTTTTTGAACACGCCGGCACCATCTGGTATGCGCCTTTCCCCAAGCTGGTGATCCAGGACAAATGGATGTTTGCCGTGCGCGGCAGCGATTCCGCAAACATCAATTATGGTGGCAACATCTTTCTCGACTATAACACCTATGCGCAGGCTTATGGAAACACACTGGCACAAGGCGTGCGTGAGACCATTATGATGCAGGATATCATGGCATCATATTACTTCTGGCATAACACCTCGATAGACCTGCGCTGCATCTATCGAAAGCTGGATAGCGAAATTGACCTCCGCGATACGAATATGCTATACTTCAGCATCGGCATTCGCATGCACGAAGTGCCGCGTTGGAATTTGTTCTAAGCGTACACGAAAAACAGGCAATTGTGCGTTTAAGGAGAAATTGTTCTTATGCGTACACTCCTTTTACTAACCATCAGTGTACTTACCTGTACCCTCTGCGCGCAAACCACTACACAATCTTTTACCCTCCAATTCGACACAGGCTCTGCCGTCTCGGATTCTGCGAGTATGCAAAAGTTTTCAAAGTTTTTGCATTGGCTGAATACACATCCCGAATCTGTATCTGAAATCCAACTTTATGGATTTGCTGACACCACCGGCACTACATCTGCCAATATGCAATTATCTGCCGATCGCGTGGCGTATGTGCAGGAACAGATATCCCTGCTATCCCCTAATTATGCTGGCGAAATAAATACCCGGGCGTATGGTGAAAAAATGCACAACAGCACCCTGATCCCCTGGCAGCAAAGAGTAGTTTACGTGGAGGTGACCAAAGTACAAAAAACGCTTACCTCGAAAGGAAAAACAGCTACATCAGCCGAGGTAATGGACATGCTCGAAACACTTGGCCCCAAATGGCAGCATTTTATGCTGGACCCAACTCGCGACACAATAATTTGTGGCACCGAGGGTACACGTATTTTCATACCTGCCTATTGTTTTGATGTGCTGAGCGTAGATGCACAACGCGGCGTAGCGATCTCATTAAAAGAATATTACACTTACAGCGACCTTCTATTAGGTGGAATGTCCACCACCTCCGGTCAGGAACTCCTGGAAACCGGTGGTTCTATAAACCTTACTGCAAGGGTTAATAACAAGGAAGTATTTCCCAAATTCAACAAGGCCATCACTGTGTTTTTTGATGGCAAACGCAGACGCGATGGATTTGAATTCTTTACCGGTCAAAGAAGCAACAACGGATTTGTGAACTGGCGACTTGGTACGGAAGGAATGATCGGACTATTTGAGATTGACCGCGTGCACCTCTTAAGCAGGTCATACTTCACAAAAGAAGCAAGGGTAATGGATTGCCCCTACCTGTTTTGTGGCTTAAGGGAAGACCTTGACTGGCTTTTTGGTCAATCCGGACAAATGAAATACAGAACATATAGAACTACCGATTGGCGCGCATATCGAGCTTATATAGATAGTATGGAGGTAGCCTTCAATGCATATGGGTATTCAGACCTGGTGAAAAAAATAAATGCCTGGAATAGTAAAGCCAAATCATCCTACGATTATGTCGTTTCCACCTCAAAAATGGGCTTGATGAATTGCGATAGATTCCTCAAACTACCTCCTGAGCAGCAAACACAGGTATTAGCATATGAGACCGCAGCTACTGGCGCAGTTGCTTTTCTTGCTTTCCATAACTACAATGCAATGATGGCACTGAATTACTTTACCGAAGATCAGATCGGATTTACCAATGTAGGCATAAATGAACCCTGCACACTGGTGATGATTAAAATGATCGACAATGAGATATACTTATTTAAAAAGCAGATCGAAACCACCGATGCACAAGGCATTCGCCCGGTTTACCGCAAAGTCAGCAGAGCACAATTGAGTGAAGAACTTGACTTGGTCAATAACTTACAGCCGGCATGAAATGGATCACAACTGATCTTTTAATTCAACCAGAAACTGGCGAATTTTCTTTAATGCCTCTATCGATTGAAACCGGGAATCCGTTTCCGGTTTCTTCGATCGCATTTGTTCACGTGCACCTTTGATCGTGTACTTTTTTTCCTTGAGCAGGAATTTGATCAGCTTAAGTTGTTCGATATCTTTTTTGGTAAAATACCGATCCCCTTTTTTATTCTTTTTTAATTGAAAAACATCAAACTCTTTTTCCCACAAACGGATCTGCGCAAAACTCAGATCAAGCATTTCTGCTACCTCACCGATCGACCAGTAAACTTTTTCTATTTCCTTTTCCTTGTAGGGCATTGTCGGTAAGGGTGTGTGTATAAGCGTTTGAATGACAAATATATAGCATTTGTAATGTAAATGTAAACAATAGGCTAAATCATGCGGCCGGGGAGGTGGCAGCCTGTTAATCGTAGGATTGATTCGACTTGTTGGCCAACTCGATCAGCTTGGCATAATCAGATGCGGAGAGGTCGGTATAGAAATAGCTGATCGGATCAACCTTCACCCCGTTCTTCTCTACTTCATAGTGGAGGTGTGGTGAGGTGGAGAGACCGGTATTTCCCACCTTGCCAATGAGTTCACCACGCTTTACTTTTTGACCCGCTTTTACCTTATAGGCACTGAGGTGGGCGTAGCGTGTTTTATAGCCATAGCCATGGTCGATCACAATGCAATTCCCAAAGCCGCTCTGACTGTTATCTGCCTGCACGATGGTGCCATCAGCGGTTGCAAATACATCAGTGCCCTTTGGCGCGGTAAAATCGAGCCCCTCATGAAACTTGGCAAACTTATAGATGGGGTGAATGCGCCATCCAAATCCGGAAGCTATGCGTTCGAGTTGCTTATTGCTCACGGGTTGTATACTTGGCGTATGCGCCAATAATTTCTCTTTGTTGGTCACCAGATGGTCGATCTCGTCGTAAGACTTTGATTGGATCACCATCTGACGCCTTATGCTTTCAAGTTTAAGAGCCGTGTTCTTAAGCAGATCGGCATTATCCAATTTATTCATCCGCTGAAACCGCTCACTTCCCCCTATCCCGGCCAGACGCTCACTGCGGGATACCGGCTCGGCCTCAAAGATCACACGGTAAATATTATCATCGCGATCGGCCATCTCGGTCAGGATCACGGCCATGGTATCCAACTTATTATTCATGAAATCAAGTTCCAGCTCCATCTCACTGATCTGGTTCTTGAGGTATCGCTCCTTCGGAGAATCGAAGTAGGTATAGGCGATATACACGATAATGGAAGCAAATACGGCAGCGGTAGATATCCAGCCCACAATACGCAAAGTCCATACCCATCTGGGTGTGACATGCTTCTCGAAGCGGAGATTTGTCGGGTTGTAGAAATATTTTACTTTCCTTGCCATGCTTGATGCCTGCGGATTTCCGTAGTTTTGCGGCTTCTTCCGGGTGCACTGTGCCTCAGCGGGGGCAACGAAGTTAGCACTTTTGGAGGAAATTTTAAAACCAAGAAGAATACGGTATCGAAATGACATCGCGAGAGATCAGACAGCAATTCTTGTCCTTTTTTGAAAGCAAGCAGCACAAGATCGTGCCTTCAGCACCAATTGTGGTAAACAACGACCCTACCCTCATGTTCACCAATGCGGG
>JAYRVB010000012.1:0-2737 GCA_041918775.1 Chitinophagales bacterium | reverse complement strand
TTCACAAAGCGCGCATTGCCAAAGCGATTGTCTCTGTTTCTGTAGGCCTCCACTACCTTCATATAAATAAGGTTGCGGGCCTCCTCTGAAATATCTACGTGACGACGTTTACTGTCGTAAGCCGCAATATCCATTAATTCATCCGGATTGTAATCAGGAAAATTAATCACCTGAGACACCCTTGAATTCAATCCCGGATTACTATTCAGAAAGTCGCGCATTTCCTTTGGATATCCGGCAAATATGAATGCAATGTCGCCGGGGCCATCACTCATTTCTTTGATCAACACTTCGATCACTTCCTTACCAAAATCTTTTCCATCATCACCGCGATCACTCAACGCATACGCTTCATCAATGAATAAAATACCGCCTCTCGCCCTGTCGATTGCTGCCTTGGTTTTTGGTGCAGTTTGTCCAATGTATTCCGCAACGAGGTCTACACGACCAACTTCAGTTACATCCGGACGCTTCAATAAACCTAGCGACTTGTAGATCTTACCCAGCATGCGCGCTACCGTGGTTTTTCCGGTGCCCGGATTTCCGGTGAACACCATATTGAGGTTGATACGCTGCGTTTCTTCAAATCCTTTTTCCTGACGGATCTTTAGAAACTTTAAATAGGTGGTAAGCTCAGTGATCTCTTTTTTCACAGTGGCCAACCCGATCAGTTCATCCAACTCCTTTTTTGCGGACTCGAATGTAGCCTCATCGGTAACCTCACCGGTAAGGGCGTGTGCATCTGTATTGTCGTTGGTGTTGGTGAGCCATACCTGAGCGCCACTCAGGGCCACATCTGCATTACCCACTTCAAATGGCACCACCGCAATGATGTTGTCCATGAATACCACTTCACAGGTATACTTATCAGGATACCAGAAGCCTGGATTCTCTGCTCCATAGCCAACATCCATCACTACATTCTTCCTGCTGTCGTTGATGTGCTCGAACCAATAACAGGCGCCTTTCAACTGGCCTACATCATTGTAGAAGTAGAAGTTTAATTCCAGCGGAAAATATTTTTCATGCGTGATCTTATTGGTCAGATCCAGTTCTACAGAGATATACTGCGCGGTATCTTTATTAAATGCGCTGAAGTATTTTCTTTGTTCTCTTGGCGTGGAGCCTTTCGGGCTATTGAATAATCGAATATTGTTTATGGAGAAATATGGATTATCGTTCAGAGTAACCAACCCGGTGTTTGTGATGTAGAAGTAGTTGGTGCCTACGAGAACGTCATCGATGCGCACTTCCCATTTGTAGGTGCCTTTTTTCCACCATCCCGGATTGGGAGTGCCCCAGCCCTCACGAACGAAAATGATATTTTGATCAGGTGTAATGGTAATATCCTTATCGATATTGCACATTTCCTTGTTCTCATAATATTCGATCGCTTTGATGTTTACTTTGGCGCTCCATTCCGCCTCATCAAACAAAATATTGAAGAGTTGTAATTCCACATTCACATAGCAGACCTCCTGCTCGTCGAGTACGATGCGGTAATTTTTCTGATTCCCGAAAAAATTTTCCAGGGAACCATACACTTTCATTTCTTTAAACTTATAGCGTTTTTTTTCTTCGTTCTTTTTGGCCATTTGGTCACTATTTATTGGGAATACGAAAATTGTAGGGATTATCTACAGAGCAAATGTATAGGAATCTCGGCAATCTTTTGACCCAAAGTGCCCTTTCCATCGGCACTCCAGACTTATTGGGCCGCCTTCGGGCTCTCTCTTTGTCCCGGGCTGGATTTGTCTGCGGACGCAAGTAGCTGGATGCTTGGGGAGTATAAGGCATTCTGCGAAATGAACTATTCTCCCTATGCCCTGTTTGGACTAGATATGATCACCATCAGAACATGGACAGCAGCCCTTTGCATGATCGCTCCTTTGTGGGCGGCCGCCCAATCCTCAAATTTTTATGGATTGGCCAGAAAAAGTGACCCGAGCTATGAGGTATACCTCGCAACAGTGGATCCAACTACCGGTGTTGTAACCAATATCAGTCCTTCCTCACTTTCGCCTTTTATCAATCTGACAGGGGCAGCCTTGAACCCGTATAATAATACGTATCACTACAATGCTGCGGATGCCATGTTGTCGATCGATCTGAGCACGGGTTTGATGATTGACTCAGTTACCGCATTTGATCCGATCTCATTCAGTTACTTTGATAATTTTCGGTTCAATAATGCAGACTCATCACTTTATGGACTTGCCAGAACGGTTGAGTATGATTCGATCACTTTTGAGACCTTGAATGAAATGTTTCTCGCTACCTTCAATACGACTACTGGCGAGGTGACCAGAATCTCTCCTTCTTCAATTGGGGAAGGCTTTGCTTTATCAGGTAGTGCAATCGACCCTTACATGATGGTATTCTATTATTCTACCGGAACTGATTTTGTTGGGCTTGATATGTATACCGGGGGCATCTATTCCTCAGAGACGATGATACTGCCGGATGATGCAGTGATGTTCGATAATTTTACTTACAGTTGCGTAGATACGAGCTTGTATGGATTGATGCGTTCCAACTATTTTTCTACTTATTTTGATACACTGTTCATGGACTCCGTCGAAGTGTTGGATTCAGCAACGATACATCTGGCAAAAATCGATCCCAATACGGGTTTGGTGGAGGTGATTTCTCCTGCAAGTATCGGCATGGGGGGTTATTCACTTGGTGCCGGAGCAACCATTGACCCGGATACCAAAGTGTATTATTTTAATAATGG
>JAYRVB010000011.1:0-1978 GCA_041918775.1 Chitinophagales bacterium | reverse complement strand
GCCATGGCATCGCCTGACATTTTTTTGAAGGTTTCCAGGATATTGGACATGAAATCGGCATCAAACATAGGTTTGAGGTCTTCCCAGGAGGCAAAATCCGCCTGTCGGAACTTATAGGCCTGTTCAAAGAGGCCAACTTCCACTTTTACGATGTATTTCTCACTCCAGCTGAATACGGTGATCTTGCACACGGGGTGTTCTATATATCCGGCTATTCTCATGTCAGTGGTAATTTAGATGCGATTTGTTCAAGTATGGGCGCCACGGCGGGGCAAATTTCTGCGTTTTTCAGGGTGAGGTCTTCTATCTGATAGAGTTTTTTCCTGTTGGTATGCGGGTATTCGCGACAAGCCTTTGGTCGCCATGCGTAGATGCGACAGGTATTATCGGCCTGCAGAAAAGGGCAGGGGGCACTGTGAAATACCCAGTCGCCATCCTCATCCATCATCAGGTATTGCGACAGGAATGCGGATTCGCTGATGCCTTCTTTACGGGCGATACGCGTGATATCGGCGGCCTCGATGATGGGCGAATAGTTTTTGCAGCACTGTGCGCATTGCAGGCAATCGGTATGGGCAAATACCTCCTCATGCACCTCTGCGATGAGGGTGTCGTCGGCGGATGACCTCCGCTTGCGCAACAGGGCGAATACCCTTTGAAAACGTGATTTTTGAGCTTTGCTGAGCGGACCCGGCAAATGCATATCAGAATGGCAGATCGTCTTCTACCTCAGGCAATGGTGTCGCTGTGGTAGTCGTTTCATTTTGAATACCGGAACCACTTTCCTGTCCACCCTTCTCCAAACGCCATGCGTCGAGGTTGGTGATATACCCACCGCGACCATCTTTTTCCCATTTAGAGCCTTTGATGTTGAAGGTTACTTTGATCTCGTCGCCAACGTTGTAAGCGTCTATCAATGAAACACGGTCTTGCAGGAGCTGAAATTTGATGTAATCGGTAAATACGCGATCGCGCCCGCTTTCTGATCTCTCTACCACAAATTCGCGTTTTTTGAAGGTTGCAGATACTTCCTGCACGGGGAAGATCTCAGCCACTTTACCAGTAAGTTCGTAAGCCATGACACATAAATTTTTTCAAAGATAAGCAACAATTCAGGGAAATCCAGCAGTGCAGCATGTGCATAAATAGGTGCGCGTGGGACCTTGAGCGCTTAGTGTGGCGACTGTCTTAGATCCAAATCGAAAATGTATCCAAATACCTCATGTTAACTTACAGTTAATTCAAAGTACAGCTTATGTAAACTTAATATGAACAAATTGCAAATCGAATGTAAACAGGGTGTACCTTTACCCTATAAATAAATCGCTATGTATACTTCCATTTTTGTTGTGATGCTGAACCTCTCAGTTACCTGCACTGCTTCTGAAGCTTATGCTGCATCCTATCACGCTTTGCCGGGGGAACTTACCGAGATCGTGTTGTACTATCCTAATGGGGTTGTGCTGCAAAGAGGGTACATGATCGATGACATCAAAACCGGCGAATGGATCACTTACGCATTAAGTGGAGAGATCACCGCAAAAGCCTATTACGCCGAAGGCGAAAAAACAGGCACCTGGAAAGTATATGATCAGGAAGGAAATGTCACGTATAAGATCCGTTACCGCGATGATAGAAAGGTTTGGGCGCGCCAATTCGACGCTGAAGGCAACCAAACAGCATACAGCGTGAAGTAAGCGCAATTGAGAAACGATATACCTGATCAATTTCAAGTTGATTGCAGAAAGGCCGTCTGAACGACGGCCTTTTTAGTGTTCTAATCTTGCAAGACCGGGATGTCGCTTCGTTGCATGCGGAGACATACTAATTTTTCGACCTTGCAGGAGGGGCACATGTATTCCCGATACTGACACATGAACAATATATCCGCGCAAATCTGCTCAATCAGCGGCCGCAGGCTCCGTGTTCCTTAGTATTTTACCCACACCACCGGATCATCAAAGTCTGATCACCAATC
>JAYRVB010000010.1:0-10313 GCA_041918775.1 Chitinophagales bacterium | reverse complement strand
TGATGGGGCGAAATTGCAATATACCATAGATGGTGGCGATACCTGGTTAGATGTTGGTGGTATCGGCACAGGTGACAACTGGTATAATCACGACGAGTGTTATGCAGTATGGCCGGCTTTTTATGCGGGAAATTATAACGGCTGGTCTGGAAACAGCGGGGGATGGATCCACGCTACACACGACCTGGCCATGCTGGCCGGTGAGCCTTCCGTGCGGTTCAGATTTACTTTTAGTTCAAGTCCATTTTGGAATTTTAATGATGGTTTTGCATTTGATAACGTGCGTATTCGCGATGGTTTTGCCAATGACATCGGAGTGATCGATATCGTTGACCCGGTGTCTGCACCATATCTCGGTGCTGCAGAAACCATCACGGTAGAAGTGAAAAACTTTGGTACAGCACCACAAACCGGATTCCTGGTATATGTTCAGTTTGAAGGTGGTGCTCCGATCTCTGAGGTTTTTGCCGGCACCCTGCTGTCGGGAGCAACAGGCATGCATACATTTACCCCCACCTTTGACCTCAGTGCAGATGGCACCTATGTAATCAGCGCCTATACCGATCTGCCGGGCGATGGCGATGGTGCAAATGATGGCCTCAATGAAGAGGTAACCAATTTATCTCCTGTAACCGGCAGCGGTGCCTGGTATATCTATAGCAATGTTACCGGATACGAACCTTATTATTCCGTGAGCAATACGGCACACATGAATAGTGTTTTTGGTGTGGGCGGATGGACAACCGGATACTATGAAACAGTTGATGAAGACCTGCTGTTTTCTACCGATAACTGCTTTATTTATTTGGATGGTTCTGATGATCATGCTTCAACATTGGAGGAATTTCTCAGTGGCAACATGGAGTTGATCGAAAACTGGGTGGCATCAGGTGGACATTTATTCATCAATGCTTCACCAACGATCGATGACGGCATGAGTTTAGGATTTGGTGATGTAACCTTGCAATATCCATGGATCTCAGAATCCGCTTCTGCATTTGATCCACTCCATCCGGTATTCTCTGGACCTTATACACCTACTTTTCCGGTTATGACCGGCAGCCCTTACAGCAATGCGGAGATCACCGGTTCGGGACTTACACCTATACTGGTAGATACCTACAATCCGGATAAAATGGTCGCCGCCGAAAAATTATGGGGTGCAGGTACTGTTGTATTTAGTGGCATGTTAGTTTCGGAATATCATTCACCAACCATTGAAGCCACTAACTTCCGTAAAAACCTGATCAGCTATCTTGCCACATGCGCAACCGCATCAATCGATGCCGGTGTCATAGCTGTTGTCAATCCGAATGATGGCTGTGGACTTACAGATATTGAACAAATTACGGTTCGGGTACACAACTTTGGATTTAATACGATTTCAGATATTCCTGTGCATGCACGTGTAGACGGTGGTGCTGTTGTGAGTGAAACGATCACATCCAGTATAGAACCCGGAGCATCAATTGATTATACATTTACTGCCGGATTTGATCTTTCTGATATTGATACATATACCATTGAAGCATGGACTTCACTTGGACTCGATCCGATCGCAGGTAATGATTCCGCATCACGCATCGTTGAACATATTCCATTTGTTGAGGACTTCCCTTATGAGCAGGATTGGGAATCAGGAGACGCAGAAGGATGGCGCACTTATGGAGCAGCAAGCTCATGGGCATTGGGTATGCCTGCAGGACCGGTGATCAACACTGCGCCAACTGAAACACCTTCAAGTGATTATAGCTGGGCTACTAACCTCACTGATTTTTACAACGAAGGTGAAATTTCCTACCTCGAAAGCCCATGTTTTGATCTGAGTGCTTTGGTTGCGCCAATATTGGAATTTGATCTTTGGTGGGAAACCGAAGAATTATGGGATGGTATGCAACTTTTGTATACCACCGATGGTGGAACAACCTGGAATGTTTTAGGTGATGCAGGTACCGGTGATAACTGGTACTCAGGTATCGCCACTTCACTCGGTGATAACTATGGATGGGTTGGTTCTAGTGGTGGATGGGTAACCGCGCATCACGATATTGCTTTCCTCGGTGGCTCACCAAGTGTGCGATTCAGATTTTATTTTGCAGCAGATGGTATCATTCAATTTGATGGCATCGGTTTAGATAATTTCTTCCTCCGCAATAATGCCAACAATGATATTGGTGTAACTACTTTGAATTCACCTGAATCGGGTACAGATCTTAGTGCCTCAGAAGTGGTTACAGTTACAGTAGAAAATTTTGGTGCATTAGCACAAACCGGATTCCCGGTGAGTTATAGTGTAGATGGTGCAACTCCTGTTACTGAAATTTTTACTGGAACTTTATTGCCTGGTACTACTGCACTTTTCACCTTTTCTACTACGGCTAACCTGAGTGCGATCGGCATGTATGATATTTGTGCATGGACAGGACTCGCAGGTGATGCCGACATTACCAACGACAGCATTCCCGGATGTGCATCTGTTGTCCATTTTGAACTGATTTACGGAAACGATATATATTATATCTATAGCGAAGATGTAGGAACAGAACCGGGTACTGAAAATGCAGTTTCCGGAGCAATGGATGCCATTTTTGGTGCTGACTACTGGAGCCTGGATTATTATGAGGAAATTGATCCTTTTGCCGTATTTAGTGAAAACTCCTGCTTTATTTATCTGGAAGCAAGTGAAATGCACTGGTCTGAGTTTGAATCATTCATGAGTGAATACCGAGCACTTGTTGAAGGATGGGTTTCTGCAGGCGGTCACCTGATCATTAGCGCAAATGCCATGGAAGGTGAAGGTGGTGAGATCGGATTCGATGGTGTATCAATCGTTTATCCTGCATACACTAATGAAACTGTAGCAGAGGATATCTCGCATCCGGTATTTACCGGACCATTTACGCCAATAACGGATGTATACACAGCCACATATGTAAGTAATGCTTACATCGATGGTGCAATTGATCCGATCATGCTGAACGCTGATTGTGCTGATTGTTATCTGATCGGAGAAAAAGATTGGGGACTCGGTACAATATTCATCAGTACCATGGGTGCGCCTGAATATTATATCCCAACTGAAGAAGCAGGAAATCTCTTACTCAACAGCATCGACTATGTAAAAACATGCGTACCTGTTGACGCGGGTGTAAGTGCGATCACAGCTCCGGAATCCGGATGTGGTTTAACAGCAACAGAAGTGATCACGATAGAGATCACCAATTTTAGCATGGCCACGCTGAGCAATATTCCGGTTTACTACGATGTAGACGGATTAGGTGAAGTGAATGAAATATATCCCGGTCCATTAGCTCCGGGCGCAACAGATACTTATACATTTACAGCTACAGCCGATCTTTCTACACCGGGTACCTATACCATAAATGCCTGGACTGCGCTTGAATCTGATTTCGATCCGGCAAATGATGCCACGGCAACAGAGGTCAATTCGCTTGAAGTACCGGTTGTGGATCTTGGAGCAGATATCACCGCATGCGATGCCCTTACTTTAGATGCAGGAAATCCGGGAAGCACTTATGCGTGGAGCACAGGTGAAACAACACAAACCATCACCGTGACCACCAGTGGAGAATATTCTGTTACCGTACAAAATCCATCAAGTGCATGTACTGCAACTGATGCGATCAACGTAACTATGGAATATTCACCTGATGCCGACTTCACGTATGCGATCACTGATTTCACTGTTGATTTCACCAATGCGTCAACTGCAGGTACTGAATACGCATGGGATTTTGGTGATGGCAATAGCAGTACATCAGAAGATCCTTCACATACGTATACCGCAAATGGTAACTATACCGTAACCTTAACCGTAACCAACGATTGCGGCACTGATGTAGTAACTTATATCATTGAAGTATTTGTAGGCATAGAAACGCAAACCTGGGCACAGGATCTGATCGTATATCCAAACCCAACTGCTGACATCGCGCATATCGCATTTTCTGATACAGAGCCAATTGAAGTGCATGGTGTCATCATGAATGCAGTTGGAGAAGTGATCTGGGAAATGTATGCACCTGCAAGTACACGTCATGCATTTGCTGTTGATCTTTCAGACTTGAGCGCCGGTATGTATCACTTGCGATTGGATAGTGAGAAAGGCTCCTTGTCTAAACAGATCATTTTAACAAAATGATGATATGTTAACAATCGGGTGATTTCTTCGTCCGTATTGTCAAAAATGTGGAAAAGTGTATAGTTGTTTAACAAACTATACATTTTTTCACATTTTGCTTTGTGTACACATCGGTTATTCGCTACCTTAGTGCCTTACGTTGCTTAAAAACCGATTACGTATGAAAAAACACCTTACACTCCTGGTTTGCAGCCTGGCAGTATTACTTGGGTTTATGGCCCCAAATACGGCTAAAGCGCAAACCGATGCGTATTACATTTACTCAAACGCGTATGGAGGATTCGAGCCGTGGTACACTACAGTTAACTCAGACGCAATGAATGAGGTATTTGGTGTAGGCGGTTGGATCCAGGACTACTTTGAAACATGTGATCCCGCATTGGTATTTAGTGCGAACACCAATTTTGTATTCCTCGAAGGAAGTGATGGCTTTGCAGATGAACTGGAAACTTTCCTGACTGCAAATATGGCTACAATCGAGACGTGGGTTAATGATGGAGGTCGACTACTCCTCAATGCTGCACCAAATGAAGGTGATGGCATGGATTTCGGATTTGGCGGGGTTACCCTTACCTATTGGGGTGGATCCAGCAATGTGCACGCCGAAGATCCCTCACACCCGATCTTTAGTGGTCCGTACACACCAACAGGATTATCCTGGACAGGTTCTTCCTTCTCTCACGCCAGTGTTTCCGGACCGGATATCACGCCACTGATCGTGGATGATTTTGCAGCTGGTACTGTGGCGCTTGCTGAAGGCCGCTATGGTGTAGATGGTATCGTGATGTTCGGTGGTATGACCACAGTGAACTTCCACTACCCTACCTATGAAGCTACCAACATGTTCTGGAATATCATCGAGTATCTTGCGTTCTTCGTATTTGCCGACCACGATATTGCCTCACTCAACCTGGCATCTCCGGTTACGGGTTGCGGTTTGGGCGTGAGCACCGTGCAGGTAAATTTCAAAAACTACGGTACGAATGATGAGGTGAACGTTCCTGTCAGCTACCAGTTAGATGGTGGTCCTGTGGTAAATGAGATCATCCCCGGTCCTATCGCTGCAGGTGCAACCTACTTACATACATTTTCAGTGCCCGGAGATCTTACAGGTCTCGGATTGCATGATTTTCATATCACAAGTGCACTCCCAACAGATGAAAATCCGCTGAATGATGTGCTTGATGTGAGTGTGGAGAATATTCCGGTGATCGCCTCCTTCCCTTATTATGAGGATTTTGAAGCCGGTGCCGGCGGATGGACCGCTGGTGGTATCAACTCCAGCTGGGAACTGGGCAGCCCTGCAGGTTTTGCCATTATTGGCCCACCACCTGCAACACCGGGAAGTGTGAATTCCTGGACAACAGACCTGGTAGATTATTACAACGACAATGAAAAATCATATGTGACCTCACCTTGTCTCGACCTTTCTGACCTGGTGTTCCCATATATTGAATTTGATTATAACAAAGACATCGGTACTTTCTCTGATGGTGCAAAAGTGCAGTATTCGACAGATGCCGGTGCTTCATGGAGCGACCTTGGTAACCTGGGAACAGGTGAAAACTGGTATAACTCTATGTATTGCTACGGTATGTGGCCTGATTTCTATATCACCGATTACCGTGGTTGGGATGGCAACAGTGGCGGATGGGTACATGCTTACCATGATCTGTCATTCCTCTCAGGTGAATCATCTGTGAAGATCCGCATCGTGTTTGCATCAGATTTCTGGTCAAACTTCTATGATGGCTTTGCATTTGATAACGTGAAGATCGCCGACCTCTTCCCTAACGACGTAGGTGTATCAGCGATCAACGAACCTGAATCTGGACCATCACTTACCGCAACGGAAACCGTTTCTGTGGTGATCAAAAACTATGGAACGCTGCCTCAATCAGGCTTCCCGGTAAGTTATAAAATGGATGCAGGTCCGATCCACACAGAAACCTTTACCGGTACTGTTGATCCGGGCTTAACTGCCATTCATACATTTGCCACTACCGAAAACCTTTCTGCCTTGGGTGATTACACCTTTACGGCATGGACCGGTCTGGCTACAGATGAAGATCTCTTCAATGATACTATCGTAGAGATTGTTTCTAACCTTGAGCCTATTGGTGGAACAAATGCTTACTATATATATAGTAACACTACCGGTGGCGAACCTTGGTTCACTACCTCGAATACTGCAGCAATGGACGCTGTATTCGGCGTAGGCGAATGGACGCAGGGATATTATGAAACGATTATTCCTGAAGAGGTTTTCGGCACAGGCTCTTGCTTTGTGTTCCTTGAAGGTTCTGATGGTCATGCCGTAGAACTCGAAAACTTCCTGGTGGCCAACATGACACTCATCGAAAACTGGGTGGCTTCCGGTGGGCACCTCTTCCTCAATGCAGCACCGAACGAAGGAGATAACATCGACTTCGGATTCGATGGTACTGAATTGATGAACTTCTGGTACAGCTCAAGTGTAACCGCTTCTGACCCAGGTCATCCTGTATGGGGCGGTCCGTTCACTCCAACAGCTACCACTATGTCGGGTTTCAGCTATGGACATGCCTCACTTTCAGGTATTGACTGGACACCGATCCTGTATGATACCTTCAACCCAGATCGCATCATTTGCGCTGAAAAATCATGGGGTGCTGGTACAGTGGTGTTTGGTGGTATGACCTCTGTGGACTTCCATAGCCCACTGGTTGAAGCTGCCAATTTCCGCAAAAACATTATCAGTTATCTCGCACTCTGTACCATTTCAGATCATGATATGGGCGTGCAGAACGTGATCGCACCGGTTACAGGTTGCGGACTTACAGATGTTGAATCTGTGACCATAGATGTGAAAAACTATGGTTTCCTCCCACAAACAGATGTTCCTGTTTACTATCAGTTAGATGGTGGTGCCATTGTGAGTGAAACAGTTCCCGGCACTATTGATGTGGGTGAAACGGTTACTTACACTTTCGCAACTACTGTTGATCTAAGTGCCATTGATGTATATGAATTGGTAACCTGGACCGGTCTTGTGCTGGATACTATCGTTACCAATGACACAGCATACGAAACCATTACCAACGTGCCTATCATTTCTGACTTCCCATATTTTGAAAACTGGGAATCAGGTGATGAAGATGGCTGGACCACTTATGGTACCAACAACAGTTGGGAATTAGGTTATCCTGATGGTCCGGTGATCAACGAACCACCGGTGGCAACGCCTTCAAGTCAGTATAGCTGGGCTACAAGCCTGACTGATATCTATAACGATAACGAAGTGAGCTACCTCGAAAGCCCTTGTTTCGATATGTCCTCTCTCGTTATTCCATACCTCGAAGTAGACCTTTGGTGGTACACCGAAGATTTCTGGGATGGTATGATCCTTCAGTATTCAACTGACGGTGGATTAAGCTGGTTAACCCTTGGTGACATGGGAACCGGTGAAAACTGGTATACCGGTATGTGCTACTCTCACAGCTATTTCAACGCCTGGGAAGGCTTTGGTCCGGGTTGGGTTACCTCACACCATGATGTATCCTTCCTCGCAGGTGAAACAGATGTGAAATTCCGCTTCAAATTTGCCGCCGACGGTATCTTTACCTTCGATGGTATCGGTCTCGATAACTTCCGCTTACAGGATCCATTCCCGAACGATATCGGGGTAGTTGACCTGATCACACCTACCAGTGGTGTTGTCCTTTCACCTGCAGAAGTAGTAAGTGTAATGATTGAGAACTTCGGTACCCTTCCGCAAACAGGCTTTAACGTAGCTTATCAGGTTGGCGCTGGAACTGTTCATACCGAACTTTATACCGGAACATTACTTCCTGGAAGTACGGATATAATGACCTTCGCAGCAACAGAAGATTTCTCTGCAGATGGTATTTACAACGTTACTGCCTGGACAGAACTTGTTGGCGATGAGGATCTTACAAACGATACCTTAGATGCTATCGTAGTTAACCTCTTGCCGGTTGATGGAACAGATGCGTATTACATTTATTCAAATGTATATGGTGGTTCTGAACCTTGGTTTGTAACCTCTAACTCAGAAGCTATGGATGCCGTATTCGGTGACGATGGCTGGTTCCTTGCCTATATGGAAGAACTGGATCCGATCGAAGTATTCGACGAAGGAACCTGTTTCGTTTATCTCGAAGGTTCTGATGGTATGGCCGATGAACTCGAAGCCTTCCTTGCAGAAAATGGCGATTTCATCGAAAACTGGGTGGCTTCAGGCGGTAACCTTCTCCTGAACTCTGCACCAAACGAAGGCGATGGTATGTCGTTCGGATTTGATGGTGTAAACCTTTCTTATGCCTGGTATTCGAGCAATGTTACCGCAGCAGATCCTGCGCATCCAATTTTTGCAGGCCCTTGGACACCTATCACTACTGACTTCAGCGGTTTCAGCTTCGGTCATGCAAAAGTGGACGGTGGTGCTACATCTCCGGTGATCGTTGACAGCTTCGATCCTTCTTCTGTGATCTTGTCAGAGAAGGAATGGGGTGATGGACATGTTATGTTTGGTGGTATGACACCTCCGGCATTCCACTCTCCGTTTACAGAGAGCCAAAACCTCCTCCAAAACATCTATGATTATATCAAACTGTGTGCTCCGGTGGATATCGGTGTAAGCGCCATGGTTTCACCTGAAGGTGGTTGCGGTATGGGTGTGGAAACCATCACCATTACCGTAGAAAACTATGGTCCTTCTACAGTAAGCAGCTTCCCGATTAAATATCAGGTAGATGGTGGTGCAATTGTATCTGAATTCGCAGCAGTTACCATTGCTCCGGGAAGTTCAGAAGATTATTCATTCGACGTTACCTACGATTTCGGTACTCCTGGCACGTATGAATTGTGCGTGTGGACTGATTTCTCCGGTGATTCTGATGAATCAAACGACACCGTTTGTGTAACCATCACTTCTTTGGCCACTCCGATCCTCGACCTCGGTCCAAACTCTACAGTTTGTGATCTGGTGACCTTAGACGCTGAAAACACCGGTTCTACTTATCTGTGGAGCACCGGTGCAACTACACAAACGATCGATGTAACAGAAAACGGCACCTATAGCGTAACCGTTACGAACCCAACCACCGGTTGTACCGCAACTGATGAGGTTACTGTAACCGTGAATTATACACCAGATGCAAGCTTCACGTATACATCTGCCGGTTTGACCGTGATCTTTACCAATACCTCAACTGACGGCGCTTCTTACAGCTGGAGCTTTGGCGATGGTGGTACTTCAACAGAAGCTAACCCAAGCCATACATACGCTGTTGGCGGTGCATATACCGTTACCCTCACCGTTTCTAACCCTTGTGGAACTGACTTCTACAGCGTGGTGATCGAAATAGGTAATGCCGTAAATGATCTGGTATTGGATCAATCAGTAACCATCACACCTAACCCTACATCTGACCTCACCACAGTGCAGATCGCCCTGCCGGAAAGCATGGACATCCGCCTGGAACTGAGCAATAGCGTAGGTCAACAAGTGTGGTCAGCAATCCCTGGCACTATTATAAATGGTTCTTACACCATCGATATGACCCAGTTTGCTGCCGGTGTTTATCAATTACACATCATTGGTGAGCAGGCTACTGCCACTAAGCAGATCGTGTTAACCAAATAATCAGGGATAATACCCAAACCTGGAGGCTGTCCAAAAGGGCAGCCTCTTTTTTTTGCCCGGCTCCGTCCAATGCGATCAGGGCAGCGGGTCTCCCGATAACTATCGGGAGGGTAAGCGCAATGCTAAATTGGATTGGTATTATTGGAGTAGACGCAATTGCCTGCCTAAGCCCAACTCCTAAAGAAATAGAAAAACACAACTAAATTCAATTTGAATAAGCCACAATAAGGCCAAAATCCGACCAACATCAACACCCTTCCTGAAACAAGCGAAATACCCCCCTCATTACCCTCATCTCTCATCTCTCCTTCCTCCTCTTTCACTTCTCATTTCTCCTCCTTCCTCCCAATCACCCTACAAATCGGACACTCCTTCCGATCGTGGCCGCGGGCAGGACAATAGGTTCTGCCGAAATAGATGATCTGCAGGTGTAGTTTGTTCCAGGTTTCTTCAGGAAAGAGCTTTTTAAGGTCCTTCTCCGTTTGTTCAACGGACTTACCATTG
>JAYRVB010000009.1:0-4161 GCA_041918775.1 Chitinophagales bacterium | reverse complement strand
TGCTGCACCGGATACTGCAGGTTTGATGATCGCCTCAGTGCAGGCATGAGATGCCATCAGGGATTGTAAGCTGCTGCTCGAACCCTGTTCAACAAATGTGGTGTCAACGATATGTACACCTTTCCGCTGCAGGTCGGCCAGATAGTGTTTATCCATGTTCCAGCGGATCATGTCGATGTTATTTACACAGGTAGTCAATGTGTCGATCCGATTGAGCCATTGCGTAAATTCAGCAAATCGATGGAAATAATCCCACATGGTTCTAAATACCAGGCAGCGGGGTGTAGACCAGTCAAAATCCGGATCACTCCATGAAACGCGCCGGACTGTATATCCGTAAGGTGCTAATGCGTCGCTTAATATCGCATCGTCTTCCAGTATCTGGGCGATGTATGGACTGATGTGTGCAGGGTTTACATACCGGTCTTCGGTCACTAACACGATCAACCCTTTGTGCATACTATTTATTGTTGCGGGTAAAGTAAGCGGCAGTAGAAGTTAAACCACCTATAATTCCCATTACAGCAGCCACGATTAGAAATAAGGCATAAATGATTTTGAAATTAAACAGGCGTGCCATTATTCCCGACATGATACTGTCGTTGGCCATATCCTTGACAATATATACCACCATCCAGGTAATGAACACAATGAGCAATCCTGCAAAAAATGCGCGCCAGGCCGATTGATAATTGACGATAAAGGAGATCAAAAAAGTTAATGGGGCAAATATCCACCACCATGGCAGGAACGTTTGTCCTACCATACACAGCGCAAAACCGGTGATGATACTGCCGAAGTACTTCATGTCAATTGAATCGTATCGTAAATATGGCTGTTTGTTGAGCTTCTGCTTCGGTTTTAAACATTTGCAAGGTATAATACTTGCCATCGGCCCAACTCGTGATAAAATTGTCGTAATACTTACTACCCGGATTTCCGCTTTGTCCGCCCGGATAAACACCTACAGCCTGCACAGGTTCGGTGAGTTCAACGATCATGCGCCAGCTTGGTCCATGGCGTTCACTGGTGGCATTTACGATATTTCTGTAACCACCGGTATATACCTGTGTTTTGCTGAATGCCGGTATCTGGCTTAAGTGCATGATCTCTGTATTCTTGTGTTTATACCAACTCAGCAGATCCTTGTCTTTTGCAGCAAGTGAATCAGCAATATGCACCATGATGCGGAAACTTTCTGCAACGAGGAAATCGAGCGTTTCCTGTTTATCTGCAGTATTTAACTGATCGTATAATTTGTGGTCGACAGGCCATACCTGTAATGCGTGTACCGTGTTGTAATTATTTGGCTGCACGTAGGCGATCACAGAGTCGCGCATTTCATCCCACATCATCTGATACAAAGTATCCCACCATACCTGAAAATAAGTAGGTGCTGTGGCGTCTGCAGTATTGAGGAAGTCCCACTTGCTCAGCGACTGGAATATTTCGCACGCAGAACCATTGTCTTTTCTACAAGGTTCCGGAAGATGTTTGAGCAGGGTGGGTAAAGCCTCACTGGCATGCAGGTTGAAATTATTTTGCTGCAAATGCTGCATATCCTCTATGGTAGCATTCTGCGTTTTCGACAAGGATTGATTGATCACCCGATTGCGATAGTATTCAAAATCGAAACCGGTATAATAGTAAGGATAGGTTTCATCAGTGCCGTGTTGATTGGCTGAAGAAACAAATCCGCGCTCAGGATTCAGGATGTATGGATTATGTTCGAAAGGGATCACACCACTGTAATAATCTTCGGGGTCACTGCCGTTTAAAATGAATCGACCTTGTTCTTTTTTCTTTAATGGGATCTTGCCCTGTTGTGTGATCGCAATATCGCCATCCTGCGCAGCAAACACGAAATTTTGTGCAGGACAATTAAAATAACTGATGGCGTGACGATAGTCATTATAATCTGTTGCCCGATTGAGCAAATAAAATGTTTTGATCTGTTCGCCGGGTTCCAGTGCCGACCAGCGCATTGCGAGGTTGACCCTTTGTGCTTTTGCAGGCGTGGCAGATTCATCTTTGTTCACCATTTCATCACTGTACACTACAGGTCCGAATTGAGTAAATAACACCGTATCGACAACAGGAGCACCATCACGAATATTGATGGTTTCTATGCGTTTTTCAACCGGCATCCAGGTTTTGCCGAATTTATAGGCAGAGCGGGTATCATCCTGAAACTCAATGGTATACCAGTCGCGCACATCTATACCTGCATTGGTTACACCCCAGGCAATGTGATCATTAAAACCGATCACGATGGCGGGAGCACCCGGCAGGCTTACACCATAGCAGTTTGTATTTGGTGTTTGCAGTTGAATTTCAAACCACAAAGATGGGAGATTCAATTGCAGATGCGGGTCGTTGGCGAGTATGGGTTTGCCACTTTTACTGCGACTGCTGTCAATCGCCCAGTTATTACTTCCGACCTGATTTCTGCCGTGTTCTGTTTCAAATATTTCCAATACTTTTCTAAAGTATCCGCTGCGAATAGCTTGTTGCAGCGTATCATTTGTGGCTACCTGAAAATCGTATTTCTTTTCTGTAGGAATGATCGGGTCAACTCCGGCAGGTCTATCCGGGAATAAGGTCGCAAAATCTTCAGGTGACAATAATTTTCGGAGATTGGAGTATTCCATATCATCATCGTACCCGGTAAGTGTGCTGCTCATATATTGCAGCAACAAAGCAGAGTTTAATATGGTCCAGTCTTGCGGTTCATAATTCAGCAGTTTGAATTCAACAGGGAGGTCTTCATATCCATCTTCCTGCACTTCATCAATAAAGGCATTTACACCTTCAGCATATGCTTCAAGACAACTAAATACCGCACTGTCGGCTTTCCATAATTCAACTGCACGTTCTGCAGCATACACCATACCCATGCGACGTTGTTCGAGGTCGTAACTCAGAAAGCGTTCACCAAAGATCTCACTCAGTCGACCGGAGGCTGCGCGACTTTGGATGTCCATTTGCCAGAGGCGGTATTTGGCAGTGACATAACCTTGCATGAAATACAGTGATTGGTCGTCTTGTGCGAAAATGTGCGGAACAAGCCTGTCGTCGAAATACACAGTACCCGATACCGGGTGCTTTTCGATCGGGATCTCAACATCCGTAAATGCTTCGTCGGATTCGGCGTTGGCCATGAAACCGCGTACAGGGTCCATCAGTTTACCCAGAGGAGGTAAACCGGCAATGCCTGTATCCAATAGAAAGATCAAGGCAAGCGGGATCCCAATAAATAGAAATACTTTTAAATACCGCATAATAAAAAGATGGCATAAAGTTAGCGAATTCCGCTCAGGATAAGGCCCAGGTTATCAACCCCATGGCGGCACTGATGCCTATCCAGGTCAACATACCTACCTTGAATCTATGCATAGCGATCACGGAGATCACGATCCAGATAAGTGCAGGCAGATTCAGTTCCGAAATACGGATCTCTGAAAAGCTGCTATGGTGTTTTCCGAAGAGCACAGCTTCAGCGAAGTAGACTGTCAGATTGAGCACCACACCGGTAATGGCTGCGGTCACAAAGGTGAGCGCGGTTTTTATGCGCACATTCTGCTGTGTGCGTTCGATGAGCGGTGCCCCGGCAAAGATGAACAGAAAGCAGGGGAGAAAGGTGTAATAGGTAGTGGCGAACAGCCCTAAAGTGCCCAGCCACAGGGAGTTTCCACCGGTTGTCCATCCTCCCATGAACCCGACAAAGGCCAACACCATGATCAGAGGCCCCGGGGTGGTTTCACCAAGCGCAAGGCCATCGATCATTTGCATGCTGTTCAACCAGCCAAAATGATTTACGGCCTGGTCTGATACGTAAGGCAGCACGGCATAGGCACCGCCGAAAGTGACGAATGCGGCCTGTGAAAAAAACAAAACGAGGTCTTTCCAGAAGGCAGCAAAGGGACTTTGCAAGGACAAAAGGAATGGTATTGACCAGAGCACGATAAAGGTGACCACCTGTATGCCCAGTTTTTTGCGACTAAAGAACGTATGAGGCGCGTGAGTGTGGGTGGTTAGGTAGTAACCCTCCTCTGTATCGACCTTCGCTGAATCGGATTTACCATTGTGCAGCCAGGTCGGAAAAAACACCATGCAGATCACTGCAAAAGCAAGCGCAGCAAGGATAATGAAGGGAAAATC
>JAYRVB010000008.1:0-4254 GCA_041918775.1 Chitinophagales bacterium | reverse complement strand
GGCGGTGTTGATGCCGTGACTTCCATTGAAGCTTATCGACGTGAGGTAATGGCCTCCATGCAATACCCCGACTTTAAAGGTACACCCATCTATTATAGCAAGGTGAATTGATTGTCGACAACCCGTTTTGGCAATCTGAAGAAATATCTGCTAATTTGTTGCGTCTTAAACAGGCTATTCAATGACGCAACCTCCTATTAAAACAAATTATGGGGCTTTAAGCACCCTGGTAACCGTATTCTTTTTTTGGGGATTTATTGCTGCCGGAAACGGGGTGTTCATTCCATTTTGCAAACAATATTTTCACCTTGATCAGTTTCAAAGTCAGTTGATCGACTTTGCCTTTTACGGTGCATACTTTATTGGTGCATTATTACTTTTTGTGGTGAGCACCCTGCGCCGATCAGAGATCGTATCTGCCTGGGGGTATAAACGCAGCATTGTATATGGGTTGCTCTTTAGTTTACTTGGCTCCATAGCCATGATCTTTGCGGTGAATTTTGGCGGCTTTACTGCGGTGTTATTGAGTTTATTCATTGTTGCACTTGGTTTTTCATTGCAACAAACTGCTGCACAACCCTTTTCGATCGCACTTGGAGATCCGGCCACCGGCAATACACGCATTACGCTGGGTGGTGCGGTAAACTCTTTTGGTACCACCATAGGACCAGTGATCGTGGCATTGGCGTTGTTTGGCACGACTGCTGCGCTAACACCTGAGATGATCAGCGCATTAAAACTGAGTTCCATTACTTATTTATATTGCGGTATCGGCTTCTTGTTTCTTATGTGCGCACTCCTTTTCTGGAGTTCTAAAAAAGTGCCTGATGGAAAATTGGACAGCCATGTGGAGGAGGCAGGCAAAGCCCTTAAAACCTTAGGCATCATTACTGTTTTAGTGATCCTGGTTTTTGGTATCAGCTTCAGCACTTACAATACAGAAACAGCAAATCAGGTAGAAGCTTTAAAAACCGAACTCAATGCCATACCGGAGCAGGACCTTACTGCACGGGAAAGCCTGCAGGGGGTTATCGATAGAACAAATGCACCTCTTGAGCACCAGCGCATGGCGTTATTGGGCACGGCTTTGGTGATCATTGTAGGCGGATTGCTTTTTGCTAAATCCAGAGCATCAAAAAACCCACATGGCTGGGGCGCATTGCAGTATCCACAATTGGTGCTGGGTATGCTGGCGATATTCACTTATGTAGGTGTGGAAGTGACTATTCAAAGTAACCTGTCAGAATTATTGAGTGAACCCAATTTTGGCGGTTTGAAAGCATCAGAAACTGCGCCATTTATTTCTGTGTATTGGGGCAGTCTGATGATCGGTCGTTGGGCAGGCTCTATTGCCGTATTTAATTTTGGTAGCAGACAAAAACAATTATTGTTAATTCTCGTACCCATGATCGCCTTTGGGGTCATCATTGGTGTAAATACATTGGCCGGTTCAAACATGCAACCATTTTATGCCTATGTTATCTGCATATTCGTTCAGATAGCGGCTTTCTTTTTAGGCAAGGATAAACCTGCACGCACTTTAATGATATTTGGGATGCTCGGCATGCTCGCGATGCTGATCGGTATTTTATCAGAAGGTACAATAGCGATATACGCATTTTTGAGTGGCGGGCTTTTTTGTTCGATCATGTGGCCAAATATCTTCGCACTTGCCCTCAATGGATTGGGTAAATACGCTTCACAGGGTTCGGCTTTGCTGATCATGATGATCTTAGGTGGAGGTGTGATCCCGCCGATACAGGGAAAACTAGCAGACATCATTGGCATACATCCAAGCTATTGGCTCACCGTATTGTGTTTCGGTTATCTGGCATGGTTTGCCTGGAAAGTACGATCCTTGGTGCATGAAACTGATGGCGCGGTTGCTGCGCATTAATTCAGGAGTCGATACTCAGGGCAAATAGGTTGGGATCTCGTTGAAGGTATCGGCCAGCGCTGTAGTGAGCAGATAATTTTTGAGGCTCATGATCATGGCTTTAGAACCGGTAAATAATTCCCGATTGAAGTTCATCATCGTTGCCAGTTCCACATCGCTGATCTTGTGTGCAGAAGCCATGGTATAAATGGTTTGCATATTTTCCTGATAATGTTTCTGCACGACCTGCAGCAGTTGCTTTAATTCTTCTGCCACCACAGATCTATCCAGGGAAGACCAGCGGGCAACATCGAGTTGTTTGTAAAGTCCGGCTACGTCATGCTGCATATGCTGCAGAAAATCATAATTGTGTTGTTCAATGGAATGGCGCATCACGTGCATATCCGGGTGTATGTCTTTGGTACATTTAGCAGCGTGCATGGCACTGCGCACGGAAGCGATCAAATTATCCGCTTCTTCTACATTTTCATGCGACATAGCCTGAGCCCTCAGACGAATATAATAGGATTGGATCTCCCCATAATGTTCCTTGATCAGGGCATATCTTTCATCGAAAGAACGACCGAAGGTGTTGCGGTCCAGATTTATTTGAGCGAAGTCAGCCGGTTGATGCAGGTCATGCACCGATACATGAAAATTCAACGCGTTGAATACCAGACATTGATTGATAAAAAATCCGGATTCTTTATGTAATAATTCCACCCCTGCCTCCGGATCTGCCGGGGTGTGGTGTGTGAGTACCAGCGCCGCAATACTTGGTTCCTGCGTGAATTTTGATTCTAAAAATGCGCTCAATGGATTCAAAAAAGGGAAAAAGAGTAGGATACTCATCACATTCATGGCTGATTGGAAGGTGGCCAGTGCCAATAAGGGATCTCGCACGCCGATGATATCTGTAATGAGTGTTTGGGCAGGATATAACAAGACAAAGGCCACTATAGTAGTGATGAGATTGTACACGAAATTTCCTGTGGCAATACGCTGCTTTATCGGCACACGGTCCAAGGCACCCAGCAGGAGTTTTAGGCTGGTACCCACCTCGCTACCGATCACAATGGCCATGGCATCATCGAGACCTACCACCTGCTGATACAATAAACTCAGGGTGATTGCCACAGTGGCGGCACTACTTTGGGTAATGGTAGTAGCCAACACCCCGAACAGCAGAAAAACGATCGGGGGATACTGCGCGAAAGATGCCATAGTTCCGCGAAGGGCTTCTCCCTCAACGGAATCTTTCATAAAGCTGAGCCCTATGAACAGGAAACTGAAGCCCAGGAGGAATCGGGCAATAGTCTGCAGGCGGTTTCTTTCTCCCCCAACAAATAAAACCAAACCTGCTACTCCGGCAACGGGCAGGGCGTAAGCTTCGATATCGACCCGAAAACCAAGGGTGGCGACGATCCAACTGTTGACTGTGGTGCCGAGGTTGGTGCCCATGATGACCGCGAGGGCATTGCGCAGGGCGATGACACCGCTTCCGGCAAAGGCGAGCACGAGAAAATTGACGACTGAACTGCTTTGCAGGAGGGCTGTAATGACGGTTCCGCCGAAAATGGCGCGCAGAGGTTTGTTGGTCATGCGCATGAGCAGGAGCTTGAAACGCCTGCTCATTAAGGCTCTGAGGGCCTTTTCCAACAATTGGATGCCAAACACGAAAATCCCGATCCCGCCTAGTAAAAATGCTATGTTAAGCCCCATCTGTTGCGCTTTGCGGGTTAAACTTAGTTAACATTATGAGTATGCACAATGACGTAGGTGTGTTGTCCACCGCAACATATGCAGGGCTAAGGGGCAATTGTATATCTTTACGGCCGCTAATCAGCTACCATGAATAGTTTTAATAAGATCAACAATTTCGCGGGTTGGGTCGTATTTGCGATAGCCGCACTTGTGTATGTGAGCACGATGGAACCCACCGCCAGTTTTTGGGATTGTGGGGAGTTCATTGCCGCCACATATAAGCTTCAGGTTGTTCACCCTCCGGGTGCGCCGATCTTTTTGATGATGGGTAAGATCTTCAGCCTGTTTGCGGGCAGCGTGGAAGAGGTGCCGTTGTATACGAACCTGTTTGCCGCTATGAGTACTGCCTTTGCGGTGCTGTTTACGTTCTGGATCATTACACGCTTGTTGCGTCGCGTTATTGCGCCAAAGGATGAACCAAGTACCGGCCAGACAGCGATGATCATCCTGAGTGGGATTATTGGCGCTTTGTCGTGTGCATTTATGGACAGCATCTGGTTCTCAGCCGTTGAATCTGAGGTGTATGCCCTTGCCACTTTCTTCTTTGTGATCGTATTCTGGTCGATGGTAAAATGGGAATCGCATGCCGATGATCCGAACAGCGACCGTTGGAT
>JAYRVB010000007.1:0-2949 GCA_041918775.1 Chitinophagales bacterium | reverse complement strand
TATATGAAGACAATCCATGGGATCCGGTAGGACAAAATCCTATGAGCCGCTATGAAAAATATTATACTACCGGCGCTGTTGATCAGGATACCCGCTGGGGTAACCGCGCATTTACCGGTTTGATCCTCGATGGAACACAACTACCCGGTGGCTTGCAATTTTCAGGCTTGCTCGGCAAAGCAGAAATAAATGGAGGGTTCTCACAAACACCAAATTATTCTTACGGTGGTAAACTTTCTAAATCATTCAATAATCAGCACACGGTAAGTGTGAATACAATGAACAGCATGACCTGGGCTGATAGCCTTGCGCTCGAACGGGTTGGCTTTCATGTGGTCACTACCGAAGGTGTTTTCAATTTATCCGGTTATATTGCAAAAGCAGAAATTGGTGCAGGACATTACATCAGTCCGGTGCACAGTGGCCAATGGGGCGAAGCCATCAATGTGGCCTTTATCACACCTGAATACAAATACAAAACACGTATTTCCCTACAAGGCTTCCGCATCAGTCAGCACGTGATCAATAACACTTCGGCATTTATCAATACAGCAGTAAGCGAATATGTGGTTACTGATCTGCCGGCAGGTACTATTGGTAGTTCAGCAGTATTACAGCCTTTTGCAAGTGCGATGGTGCGTTTAGGGCAGATGACGAATAATCGTCAGGGTTTGGCATTGAATACCGATTTTCAGGCAGGACCATTCAAATGCAGTGTGGCCTTTGGCGCATCCGGCGAACTCACACCTACATCAAATGAAATTACTTATGGCCACCCGGTAAATCAGCTGACCCGTGCACGTTTATGGCGTTGGTCATATCCTGTTGGTGTCGGGCCTTACGAAAGATATTCTGTTATTTATCGCGACACATACGAAACTGTTCACCTGAGTGATGACAGCAGCGGCATTGCCGTGAACAAAAAATACTTTAACAATACAGAGTTACAGGTCAAATATCACACACGCATATTCAATCGCGATCTGTACATATTCGGACTAGGACAATATGCTTCAGCGCAGCGAACACCTTCTGCTTTCATAGTGACAACCGAAGATGCTTATATCAGACAATATGTAAGCGAATGTGAACTGTATTATGCCATTTTGAGCAAACTGACCATTTCCGGTTATTATGGATATGAGCGCACGATCGCAAATTATACTACAGATATAGATGAAGTATCGCGTCGCCCGCGTAATCAATACGGTCAGGGTTTAGGTGTTGGGTTGGATATAGACATGGGCAAGAACGCACGCTTATATATCCGCAACCGCTGGTTTGAATTTGAAGATAAAAGTTTCGCCGAAGATCACTTTAAAGGATATGAGGCATTAATAGAATATAAACTGTTTTTTTAAACGGCTATGCAAATACTTAAAACATGCAGTGCAGTGCTTACTTGCTGGGCATTAAGCACCACCATCGCACATGCGCAATCGGCAGATAAAGTTTCTGTCAACGGATCATCCCGCGCTTTATTCTATGCCGATGACCTCACACAGGAAATTCCCGTTGTCGACACCATCACCGCACCAAAGGAAAACAGCGGGCATACCTTGGTGGATCTGGGCATCAATATTCGTCCGCTCGACCATATTGAGATCCAGGGCATGGTTCGTGTGCGAAACGACTTTGGCGGATTCTGGGGTTCGGGCATCACCTTCGACCTGAGGCAGCTTTATGTGAAAGGCGTCATTGCCGATGTTGTGCGTTATCAGTTGGGAGATATCGATTATGTGCTTACACCTTTCACCATGTATAATGGCAAGGAATATTTCCTGCAACACACCCCGGGCACTTTCGAGCAATTTCAAAACACCCTCGACTACGACATGTTCTTCAACGAGCATGGCACTCGTCGTCAACAAGGCGCATCTGTAGATTTTGCATTGACCTTTGCTGATTATGTGGATGAATTACAATTCAGCGGAATGACATCGCGCCAGCAACCCGCAGCTGCCGGTCAAAACGAGCGCTTATTCTCAGCAGCAAATATTACATTGGTGCAAAGTAAATATGTTCGAGTAGGATACAATTTCGCAAACCTCTACGACATCCTCGGCACATCAAAAAACACCAACGCATTCCGCAATCCTGTACACACGATCTCTGCCGCTGCTGACCTCGATAAAACTGATTGGAAATTATCACTGGAAGGCGAAAGTGGTGCATCCAGAATGTGGTACACAGACGATGCGGAAGCGCCCGCAATTAATGACTATTTCATTTACGGAAAAGGAACTTTCAGCTTTAAGCCATTCCCTGTTTCCGCAGCCATTGCCTACACCTCAGTGGGTCCCGATTTCAGAAGTCCCGGTGCCCAAACAAAACAGGTAGATTTTAACGCCTTTCCGCGCGCCTACGATCGCTTTACCAATGATCAGGTATTGCGCCCATTCAATTACCTCGATCTGCTGCGCGATGCCGCCATCTATAACATGGGAATGGAAGCCAATCTGATGGATATGGACCCAAGGTATGATAATATCACCCCTTACGGTCAGGCTACGCCAAACAGACAGGGGATTACCGGAACAGTGAACTACAAAGACAATAAAGAGCGATTCAGCATCACCGCGGCCTACCTTGCTCAAACGGAGATACGCGGTCAGGGAACTAATCTGCTGCGCCAGTTCAGTCGACTGAGCGCCGACCTTCAGCTAAATGCCGGCTC
The DNA here is from genome assembly GCA_041918775.1 of Chitinophagales bacterium. GTDB lineage: Bacteria > Bacteroidota > Bacteroidia > Chitinophagales > BACL12 > UBA7236. The sequence continues at coordinate 272 of JAYRVB010000007.1, read as the reverse complement.
CTGGTTTGAACAGTATAAAAAATCACTTGTTGTAGATGTGCATATGCACATGGACAATACCACACGAGATGCAGAAGGGAATGTGCCGGGTGTCGACCTGCAAACAAATATCATTTCCGCAAACCTTGCAGCCGAAACCTGCAAACAACTGGATATATTATTTGGCATGCAACTGATCCAATATAGCGGATTTGAATTCGCACCATTGCGGGACGATTATGGGCAAATACTCTATTTCAATCCACTTGAAACCGACGGTAGTGAATTGATTG
>JAYRVB010000006.1:0-4837 GCA_041918775.1 Chitinophagales bacterium | reverse complement strand
TTGTGCCAGAGAATGCACCTGAAAACCACCACTGTCGGTCAAAATGGGTTTACTCCAGGTATTGAAGGCATGCAAACCTCCGGCAGCTTCAATGATCTGCGTACCGGGTCGCAAATACAAATGATAGGTGTTGCCAAGAATGATCTGCGCCTGTATGTCGGTTTCCAATTCATGAAAGTGCACACCCTTCACCGTGCCAATGGTGCCCACGGGCATGAATATGGGTGTTTCTATAGCACCATGACCGGTTTGTAGCACCCCGGCGCGTGCTTTCGAATGTGGGTCTGTAGCCTGTAATGAGAATAACACCGCGCAAAATTACAGTAATTGTGGAAAGCTTGTGCATATGTAGCTTGTAGCATTTTCCGGGGACATCAAATGCCACCGCTTAACTTCTACCTTTGCAGCGGCACACTATGAGCGACAGTATTATCCTCTCGAGCGTCTTTTATATTTATTGTGGAGCAGCATTTTTGCAGATCAGCTTTTTGCTTTTCTTTCATTTGCGCCTGGCAAGATATCGGGACAGATCATCCACACAGCAGACCTTACCTCCTGTGAGCATCATCATTTGCGCACGCAATGAGGATACGAATTTGAAAAAGAACCTGCCAAAAATACTCGCACAGGACTATCCGAATTTTGAGGTGATCGTGGTGGATGATAATTCGGAGGATGGCACTACCGAATATCTTTTTTTCTTATCGCAGAAAGAACCCCGATTAAAACGCACCAGTACCAAAAACAGCAATCGCATGATGGCCGGAAAAAAATTTCCGCTCACCCTGGGTTTGAAAGCCGCTGCATTTGAAACAGTATTGTTGACCGATGCAGATTGTTATCCTGCTTCTGATCAGTGGTTGCGGTCGATGGTAGAGGCCTATACGGATGGCCGTGAGATCGTGTTGGGATATGGCGCTTATGAAAAGCAGGAAGGCCGACTCAATCGACGCATTCGATTTGAAACCGTGCACAGTGCGATCAATTATTTAAGCTTTGCTTTGGCCGGTGTGCCTTATATGGGCGTTGGCAGAAACCTGTCTTATCACAAGCAGCTTTTTTTCCAATCCAATGGATTCTTCGAACATCGCGAATTGCCAAGTGGCGACGACGATCTGTTCATCAATAAAGTAGCGCGCAAACGCAATACCGCCATCATGATCAGGCCGGAATCTTTCACCATGAGCGAACCCAAAGAAACCTGGGAGGATTGGCGCGAACAAAAAACAAGACATCTCTCTACGGCAAGATATTATCGGTTCAGGCATAAATTGTTGTTGGGATTACAGCCAATATCGCATATTTTATTCTGGTGCACGTCTGTGGTATTGATCGCATTACTGCATCCATGGTGGTATGTGGTAGCAGGCGCATGGATACTACGACTGATATTGCAGCGTTATATTTATGCTACATGTATGCGCAAACTTGGAGAACCGGATCTTACGAAGTTCATCGAATGGTACGACCTTTTGCAAAACTTCTATTACTTCCGATTTGCCAAGGCTGCTTTGGTAAAATCTAAGTACCGATGGGATTGAACGAAAATCTGTCAGATCGCGCACGCGAAGACCTCGAGCTGGTTGAAAGAGCGCGTAGCGGCGACCAGCGTGCTTTTGCACAGCTGATGGAGCGATATCGGGAAACGATCAATTACATGATCCTGAAAATGGTGCATAACCGCGATGATGCCGAAGATCTTACCATCGAGGCATTCAGTAAAGCATTCATGCACCTCGAAAAATATACACCTGATTTTGCATTCAGCACCTGGCTGTTCAAGATCGCAGTGAATAATGCCATCGACCATATTCGAAAAAAGCGATTGAAAACGCTGAGTATCGATGACGAACAGGATGAAGCTACCCGCAATATCTTCTCGAATATCCGCAACACACATCCCGACCCCGAAGAAAAATTCATCCGCGAGCAAAGGGCATTTATTTTGCGTACCATTCTGGATGAACTCAATCCAAAATATAAGGCTCTGGTAGAATTGCGCTATTTCGACGAACTATCCTATGAAGAGATCGCCGAAATACTCAACATGCCCCTCGGCACCGTAAAGGCCCAACTCTTCCGCGCCCGTAACCTCCTCTCCGAAATCCTCGCCGAACGCAAGGACAGAATGTAAATAATCGCTGGGGTCAGTGGGTGAGTGGGTGAGTGGGTGAATATAATCAGCCTCAATCAGCGGGCGGAGGCTCCGTGTTCCTTTGTATTGTATTGCATTCCATTTGCACATCTGCACATCTGCACATTTGCACATTTGTAAACCTGTGGCCGCAGGCTCCGTGTTCCTTTGTATTTACCCATTGGCAAATTTAACTTCCAACATAATCCTGCAAATACGCAAAAGGAGCATTCAAAGCACCAGCTTTACAGATCGTTGCTTCATGTATCATCCGCGATTGCTCCGCAAAAAGTTCATCCCATACATGCGCGATCAATTGATTCCCAAATTCCTCACTCGCAGAGCGCGGTAATTCATTTGGCAGATTGTCAATAGCCATGATATCTATCGACTCAGGAATATAGGGCGCGATCTCAGAATCCGTATGCACATCATACCCGAAAACCGGTTCGTTGATGGTCGTGCTGCGTATCGTGGCCGGTATACCTCCATGTACATCGCAACTCACATCAGCGATCACGCGTATGCGCCAGTTGGCAGCGTCCATCTCCGGTTTTTCAAATAAACGCGGTGCGGTCGGATGCCAGAAGATACAATTGATCAGCACATCACAATGCGAAACATATGGTTGAAAAACACTTTTATATAAATCCGGATGCGCATGATAGTCATCGCGATCGTAAGTGCCATTGTCTTTGCGCACATATAGATCCTCACTGTCCAGCACACAAAATACAGCCTCCTGAAAAGTATCACGGAGAAAACTGTTTTTATCTACTTCACGAATGCCGATCTCACGCATGAATTCTACAGCACCCTTACCTACGCGACCGGTTCCGGTAACGATCATTTTTACGGTGGGAATGGTAAGTCCCTTATATTGAAATTTCAATTCGTGGTAATCCCTGCAATCTCTGGCACGGCGTAAATGTGTTTCACCCAATCGCATACCCAATGTCCAGATCGCATTGTGCGCACCAATAATGCCGGCCCATCTGCCGAAGGCGATCACCCGAATGCCATCCGCGTCCTTTAAACATTCGTAATCGATCATGCGGATTTGCTTCTGCAACAAGTTTTGCAAAAGCTTTTTATTGTGGGGTTGTTTTTTGATGGTGTGACTAAAAAACAGATAGGTCTTATTCGGGATCAACAGGTCGTATGGCACTTCTTTAACACCGAACAACACATCGCGATCATGCAGATCTTCCTGTAAAACAGCACCGGCTTCCTCATACTCATAATCAGCATAGCAACGACCAAGACTTGGCTGTACCACAATATCAATATGCGGATATTTTTCCTTTAGGTGTCGAATCTGCATTGGCGTTAGAGGAACTCGGGCATCAGGCGGGAATTTTGCCTCGCGAACGATACCTACTTTAATGGTTGGCATAAGCGCAAAGATACGCTGATTATGTGCATTACCTTACTTTTTTATGAACCGGCACTCGAATGACCGGCCTCCGGAATACCCTGAAAAAACATAGATACCGGGTGCTAGATCTGCCGGTAAGGCTATCCATAACCGCGTTTCTGTTGCAGGGTTTCCACTGTGCAGGATCTCACGTCCCGCCGCATCATGTATCCACCACGCATCGATCACCTGACCTGTACTTATTTCCACATGCGCATCGGCCGGATTCGGATACAGCTGTATCACCGGAACATCCGCTGCAATCTGCAAAATGGTGGTGTCCTGAGTGGTATCTTCCGGAACATAAAATTGAAATACAAAGGATGCAGTGATCGGAATATGATCGCTGGCAAAATACAAGGCATCCGCCAAGGCTTCACTCACCGCCATATTGGTGGGCTCATTGATCGTCTGATTGTAGCGCAAGCCATCATTGCCTAATGGTTTTAACGATGGCGCAATAATATACATAGAGTCCCCATCGATCAGGTCGGGTGCACATAAGATCATATCAAAACGGTCGTCCATACCCCCCGTAGCACCACCGCCAAACGCATCTAAGCGAGTACTTTGTGTATGAAAACGCGCATTGACGGCATTATTCCAGGTGCTGGTCAGACTATCTGCCAAAAGGTCAACAAAATATCCGGAGCTGGCATCATCGACCAGGGCAGCATATCCTTCTTCGTAAGAACCATACATATTAAAGTCGCCACTCACCCAATAATAAGCGCCTTCCGGAAGCAGGGCTGTGTATTTGCGCAAACTGTCAACTTCTCTTTTGCGTTGCGCAGCGTTTTCTCCGCCACTACTGGCTTTCAGGTGTACACTGTAAATGTAAAACTCCTCACCGGCCTCGAGATGCCGCATGTGAAACTGATTGATATTCCGCAGTTCTGTGATGATGGGTGTATTGGCAATGCAGGTGTATTTGGTAGCATCATAAAACAAGCCATTATCGGTATCATAGCCCTCCACAAATTCGGCCATCGCATAATTCGGATCCACCACGCGCACCACACTGTCGAGAAAACGGGAAGCACCGCTCGCATCCATCAACTCCTGAATAACGAACACATCCGGGTCGTAGGCGGCCAATATCGTGCGAATATGCTCCTCCTTGCCATTGCCCGTGTAATCGAACTTGAGGGCATTGTAGCTGAGAAATCTGCAGGTGTCCGATTCCGCCTGCGCCATCATAGCCGCGGATATCCCTACACTGCATAAAAAGAGTATGAGCCTGTTCACCACTGCAAAGATGCAAAAAGCTTTACCGTAACGGGCAT
>JAYRVB010000005.1:0-4436 GCA_041918775.1 Chitinophagales bacterium | reverse complement strand
CCTGTAGATCGTGCCTTGCAGGATCTCACACAGGTGATCGTACACGATGTGTTTTCTGCTCCGGCGGCTTCCCGAATTTATGCCTATACCTGCATTGCGGGTTTTGAGGCGTCTCGCTTTGGCGATCAGCAATATGCAACATTACAAGAGGGTTTGCTTGATGCTCCGCAGCTCACGAAACCTAAAAAGTGGCACAAAATGGATGCCGCACTGGCAGGTGCATGGGCTATGTATCTGACCGGGCGCAACTTTGTGTATTCAGAAGGGATGCTGATGGCATTTTGTAACGCCAATATCGGCAACAACGACACTACCTCGCGCGAATACATATATGGAAAGTATGTAGCAGAACAAGTGATCCAATGGTCGCAGGGAGACGGGTATGCGCAAACACGTTCAATGGAGCGGTTTACACCAACAGGCACACCAGGTTCCTGGGAGCCAACACCGCCCGATTTTGCTCCCGGTTTAGAACCTGACTGGGGGCTATTACGACGATTTGTAAAAGGAACCGATACCCTGCATCCACTGCCGCCTATGTCGACATTCAGCACCGACACCAATAGTATCTGGCATTCGTATTCCATGCAGGTGATGGAAAAAGTGCGTCAGTTAAGCGATGAGGAGCGTTTGATCGTCATGTTTTGGGACGACAACCCTTTTGCCATTGTGCAACACGGCCACTTTCAATATGCTCAAAAAAAAGTGAGTCCAACCGGGCATTGGCTGGATATTACACGCACGGCTTTAGATAGTGTACATGCTGATCCCGTGAAGCGGGCACATGCTTATGCCCTGGTGTCTGTTGCTATGGCAGATGCGATGTACGAGGCCTGGGAAGCCAAGTATCAGTATAGGGTCCTTCGCCCCGAAACCTATATCAACAAGTATCTTGACCCCAACTGGAGGCCGCTGATCGTGTCGCCTCCTTTTCCGGAATATCCCAGCGGGCACAGCTGTGTCTCCGCCGCCGCCGCAACAATCCTTACTCAACTGTTTGGTGCTGATTTTGATTTTACGGATGCCTCGGAAACGCAATATGATTTGCCGGCAAGGCAGTTTGCATCGTTTCAGCAGGCCGCGGAGGAAGCCGGAATGAGCCGATTTTACGGCGGTATACATTTTACCAAAGGTGTATATGCGGGAACCATTCTGGGGACCACGGTGGCTACGCACCAGTTAAAACTGTTAAAATGAGGCAGGGTAGGTGTTTAACAGAGTGCACAACAAAAAAAATGAGGTGAATAAGCTGTAAGGATTGTGTAAATAATCTGTACCTTTATCGGGACAAAAACATTTATTCAGTAAAATCAACTTTCGTATGAAAAAAATCTACTCTTTATTTGCTGCTTTGTTGATCACAGGTGCAATGACTGCACAAGTTAACGTGACTTACATGGTAGACATCACTAACTACCTTGCAGCAGGAAACACTTTGGGTGCCGGTGGTATCCGTATTGGCGGTGACTTCGGAACTACGCTGGGTGAGAACGCAGGTGTAGCAATGGCTGCATGGGCTCCTGCAGATCCTACCTGTGCTTTAACAGACATGGGCGGTAACGTTTGGTCTATTACTGTAACTTACCCAGCTGCTTCAATTGGTTTGACTCAGTTGTACAAATTCGTAAACAACGACTGGGGAACTAACGAAGGTACTGACGCTGCTAACACAATTGCCGTTGATGGCTGTGGTGTTGATGATGGCGGTGGTAACATCAACCGTACAACAGTTATTCCTGATGCAGACATCATGTATTTGTACTGCTGGGATGCTTGCTACAAATGCGATGGATCTGATCCTATCGTATTGAGTGTTGAAGAATACAATGCGATCTCTAATCTCACTGTATCTCCAAACCCAACTATGAACAATACAAACATCAACTTCAACCTTACTGAAGCTTCTGATGTTACTATCAATGTATTCAACCTGATGGGTCAGCAAATGATGTCAATCAACAACGGTACTCAGTCAGCAGGTGCACACAACTTTGCACTTGACATGAGCACCTTGCCTGCAGGTAACTATGTTTATCACGTAGTTGCAGGTGAAAGCGTAACCAGCGGTAACGTTGTGAAATTGTAATAAGCAATTTAGTTTTTTCTGAAGAGGCTGTCCTTTTAGACAGCCTCTTTTTTTTGCGACATGGTGATGGTAGTGAGTAATGAGATGACAAATGCCGGGGTTGGTGGTGGACTTAAGGATAAAGTTGTTATTTCAGTGGGTGAATCGTTTTGGGCAACTTCGTTGCCATAAATACAACAACTTTCAGAAATATCGAATATTCCCACAAGTCCGAACAAACACTGCATTGTCTCACTACTCACTACCCCGACAAAGCTTATCCCGAAAACTTAATAGCAGAACAGCATATCAATCTCGTTAATTCTGCAAAACCATCTGGTATGCTTTTTCATAGTTTGCAGCGAGGTTGCTCCAGTCGAAATTTTCTGCGTAGCTCTCTACGGTATTTCTCAGGATGATGCGTTCGCGGCGATTGAGTTGTACGAAGTTGAACATGATATCACAAAGTTCATCTGCGCTTTCATCGAAGGATTTGTTTTTTCTGCGCACGATATAAATACCTTGTTCATCGAGGTTGCGGAATTTGCTTTGACAATAATTGCCAAACCCGCTCAGGTCACTGGTTACAGCCGGAACACCACGAGCCACGCATTCGAGCGGAGTGTATCCCCACGGTTCGTAATAACTTGGGAACAATCCCAGGTGACAACCGCGAACAAATTGCGGATAATCCATACCAAAGAGTGGTGATGTTGGGGCTACAAAATCCGGATGATACACCATTTTTACTTTATCACCGGGTTTATTGATCAGGTCATGACGACGTAAATAATTGAGAATTTCGTCGCTGCTGTCTTCTTTTAAATTATGGGTAACTACAATTGGCCAGAAATCGCTTTTCCATCCCTGTATTTGTTTGCGATATCTGAATTTCCAATAATCATCAACAAAGGCATTCAGATCCGGAACATTTGGATCTATATTGGTGGCTGCGGCTTTAAAAAGTTTTTCGCGCACCTGTTTCAACATTTCTTCACAGGTACTCTGTATGTCGTCCATCGCGGCGCGCGCGTGAAGTACTAATGGATTAATGGTTTCAAATGGACGCTTGGTGATAAAAAACATCACCACCGTTTTCACCGTGTTTTCTTTTTTCATGCGTTCATTCAAACGACGTAACGCTTCGAGGGTGAGGTCATATCCTTTGTTGTGATATTCGTAACGCCCGCTGGTAAAAAAGTATACGGTTTGGTCGAGGTCGAAGGTATACGAATGAAAGAAATGGGACATCACAAACTCGTCTATCTTATTGCGAAACTGGCCATGCAGGTTTTGCAATTCGTGTGTGGCGAGAAATCGCGGAAGACTGATACCGTTTGGCAGGATCATATCCGGTTTTCTGCCGAGGAGAAATTCGCATTCCTTTCCGGTGATATCACTTACGGTGGTGAACACATCAGCATCATTGGCGGCCATTCGCTCAAGTCGCGTTTGTGGTTCGATGTAAAATTTCTGCGCCATCTGCAGCCAATCATAATTACTCAGGTTGCGGTAGAAATGATCATCGTTCCCTGCAATATATCTGCCTAACAAAGTGGCGTGTGTTGTAAACACAGTTTTTATACGCAAACCTTCCTGGCGTATGCGGCCAATAGGCATGCCGGTCATCCATTCGTGAAAATGTGCAATAACAGGCTGCCCTTTTACCTGAGCCTCTAATACCGTAAAGAACTGCGATACGACATGGCCGAACGCGATCACCTGCGTAAGCAGGTCGTCGGGGTTAAAGATGTTGATCTTAAAATCGCGGAGCAGATAGGCGCGGATCTCTTTTTGCTTGTCGAGCGCCTGCGCTGGGGGCATGAGGATGACTTTGGGTTTGCCATCGGTGAGCCACCTGCCGTAGTAGATCTCATAACCCAGTTTCCGCATTTCCACCACCGCTTCGCCAAAGGGATCGTCGTAGGTAAATACCTCCTCAAATTCGGCAGGAAGTTTATTACTGAGCAGCGGGCCAAGCAAACAGTAATTCCCCGACCACTTATCTACGATGGCCGGAGCTTTACTCCGCACCACAGTATAAATACCACCCACCTGATTACAAACTTCCCATGCAGTTTCCACTAGCAATGGTGCATACAAACTCGCTTTATCGGCCATAATGAAGGATATGCACGAAAATAAGCAATAGTTGCGAGAGGAGGCATGCCCGCACACAAGCTCTCGCCTCAAGCTTGTTCAGGCCTCCTTCCTCGGCGACTGTATGCATACAATTTATGTATCATGCGGCAATCAGGCCCCGGGTAATTTTCGTACCATATTGTTCGGATTAGCAAAACTTAACAATTTGACCCATTACATTTACAAGCAATTGGATCAATTTATGAAAAGTGTTTGTCTAATTTGCTGT
>JAYRVB010000004.1:0-7045 GCA_041918775.1 Chitinophagales bacterium | reverse complement strand
GTTTCCGTTCTGGTGATACCTGTGGTAATGACGCCATCAGGATCCTGCTGTGCCAGACAAAATTCTATTTGCGCATCTGCTGCCAACGACTCGAATGCTCCTGGTGTTTCATCTGCATCCTCATTGAGGCGACGATAATCGGCATTCAAAACATCCAATTGAGAGAACACAAACTCGTCGTCAATATTTTGTGCGGTAGTACTGTAAACAATATGCACTACCACAGGAATCGTATACACACCTCCGTTGGTACGATAAGTGGTGGTAACCAATTGGTTTTTTTCTGCCTCAGCTTTAATGGCAGCATATTCCTCAGGGTAATATACCTGCAGTGTTTTCAAATAGGAGGATGAGCCGCAACGGGTGTCGGTTTGTGCTGACACAATACCGGCCATCGCAATACACATTCCTGCGAGTACAATTTTTCTCATAATGCGAATTAGATATGGATTGGTTAGATATAGGACTCCAAAGTTACAAAGTAAAATGCAAGTGCGGAGCCTATTTACCCTCACACGGTGCGTCTGTAAGCGGATAACCGAGCCCTACAATACCAAAAACGGCTTAGACAGAAAGTAGGTTCCGTTGAATACTTCAACAAAATAGGTTCCGGGTGGAAGTCCAGCCAGGTCGGCAAACTGTGCCACGTTATTGCCCGATTCCATATCCGCAGAGCCCAGAAGTTGCCCCATACTATTGTAGATCTTCACCTCCATGATGCCCAGGGTTCCGGCAAAGTTCTTGACGGAGATCGTGAACTGCCCATTGTTGGGCACCGGGTAGATCAGTAACTCAGCCACATCGCCCGGTATCGGTTCAATGGCATTGCAACCTGCTGCACTGGTAAGCAGGGCCGCCCGGTAGGTTTCCATCGTGGATCGCATGCGCGATTTCTGACCTTCCGTAAAGATGTTCATACAGGCATCATCCGTATAATCCATGTAGTTCATAAACATGATACCCGGATTATCAGGCGAACAGATATCGGTGGTCGGGAAATCAGGACAGCCGTAATTCGAATCCGCCTGAAGGGGGGTATCTGCCACCAGATCTTCTCCTGCACAAGTGCCGCCGTCATCTCCCCAGATATGAAACAGAAACAACCAGTGACCGACCTCATGAGTGGCCGTTCTACCCAGATGGTATGGCTGCGAACTCACATCCGCCAGGCCGAAATTCTTATAATCTATCACCACCCCATCAATATCTGCCGGCGCTCCTGGACTAACGGCGTATCCTAAGATCCCGTCCTGTAAATTGCAAACCCAGATGTTGAGGTAGGTAGATGAAGGCCAGGCATCATCACCGCCTTCTGCAGTTTTCTTCACTTGTTCACTGTAACTCAGATCCCAGATCGTTGTATCCGTATAGGTTCTGATAATGCCGGTGGTCGGGTTCCCATCAGGATCGATGGACGCCAGACAAAACTCAATGCCCACATCGGCTGCAATACCCTGAAAAGGTTCAGGTGTATTTACTGTATCAGCATTCAAACGACGAAAATCTTCATTCAGCACATTGATCTGCGTAAACACGCGTATATCATCCAGATTCTGGGCCGGAGTATTGTATACAATGTGCACCACTACCGGTATCACATATACTTCATCGGTCATCCGGGCTGTCGGTAATGGGGTTTGTTGGAAATGTACCATTTGCTTCCAGATCTCAGGCTGTTGTTGCTTGATCTGGTCCATGATGATACTCGTACCACAACTGCCGCCTTGCGCAAATACGCCCGTCGTGTATACACTCAGCAATATGGCAAATGTTAGGGCTCTCATAGATATAAAGGTAATTGAGTTTGGGTCATTTTTCAGATGCTACGCTTGTGCAATAGGGTTAATGCATACTCCGTTTAACGAAATTCCTGATCGTTTCGTTTGATCTGCCTGGCATATCCACGCCATTTTTCCAGTGCTGCCTCAAAGTCGGGCGGCAAAGGTGTTTCAAAATACATATGTGCCCCGGTGCGCGGATGCACAAAACCAAGCGAACGGGCATGCAGCGCCTGACGCGGAATGAGCTCAAAACAATTCTCTACAAACTGCTTATACTTCGTATAAATGGTTCCCTTTACAATACGGTCGCCTCCATAGGTATCATCACTGAATATCGGATGCCCGATATGTTGCATGTGCACCCTGATCTGATGGGTGCGTCCTGTTTCGAGCTGGCACTCGATCAAACTGACATACCCGAGGTTTTCCAATACACGATAATGGGTTACTGCATGCTTGCCGATCTCGCCTCCCGCAGGATACACATCAAACATTTTTCTGAATCGCTGGTGGCGCGCAATGTTTCCGGTAATGGTACCTTGCGGCTCCTCAAATTCACCCCAGACAAGGGCCGTATATTTTCGCTCTATACTGTGATCATAAAATTGCCGCGCAAGATGCGACATGGCGTATTCCTGTTTCGCAACCACCAGAATTCCGGAGGTATATTTATCGATGCGATGTACCAATCCCGGTCTGAAGGGTTCATCAGCCGGTGCAGGTAAATGCTGAAAATGATGCAACAAAGCATTTACCATGGTGCCGCTGAAATTTCCTAATCCGGGATGCACTACCATACCCGGGTCTTTGTTGACCACCAACAGGTCCTCATCCTCAAATAAGATCTTCAATGGGATCGGCTCCGGCTTCAGGTCGAATTTCATCGGCTTGTACGGAAGTACTACCGATATCTCATCAAAAGGCTTGATGCGATAATTCGATTTTACGGCTTTACTATTTACCAAAATACATCCGGCATCCGCAGCATTTTGTATGCGATTGCGCGAGGTGTTTTCCAAACGGATCACCAAAAATTTATCGATGCGCAATGGCTCCTGACCACGATCTGCAGTCACACGAAAATGCTCATACATTTCCTCCTCACCGTCCTGCAACAGCGGCTCAAGTTCCATGTCTTCTTCGTCGTGTGTCATGCGATAAGTTGGCAATCAAAAACTTCTGAAAAATGGCTTTTTACTTTCGCCTTCACTTCCTCCATCGAAATTTCGCGACCGAGTTCTTTCGCCAGTGAGGTTACGGATTTATCGCTGATCCCGCAGGGAATGATATAATTAAAATGATCGAGTTGTGTATTGATGTTGAATGCAAAACCATGCATGGTCACCCACCTGCTGGTGCGAATACCGATGGCACAGATCTTTCGGGCCCGCGGTTTGCCCACATCCAGCCAAACACCTGTTTCTCCGGGCGAACGTTCGCCTTTCAATCCATACGCTGCCAAGGTGCGAATGATCACCTCTTCGATATTCCGCAAATACACGCCAAGGTCTGTAGTGAATTGATCGAGATCAAGTATCGGATAACCCACTAACTGACCCGGACCATGATAGGTAACATCACCACCGCGATTGATGTGAAATAATTGCACACCGCGCGCAGCTAATGCATCTTTTTGCAGCAGCACATTTTTATCATCTGCACTTTTCCCTAAGGTGATCACTGGTGGATGTTCAACAAAAAGCAGGTAATGGTCTACACGGGTTTGCTCATCTTCCGGCAATACCCTGTTCTGCATTTTCCGATCAATACCGGCGCGAAAGATCGACTCTTGCAAATCCCATGCATGACCATATTCCATAGTGCCGAGATCGCGAAAGCGCACGATATTTTTCATGCTTTACCGAGGGCCGATTTTAATTGCTCCAAAATGGTAATGTCTATAGGGTCAACCTTGCGGATATCTGCTAAAGCCACACTCAGCCAATCACCAAAATGGATCAAACTGAATATTTGTTGCCATAATCCTTCACCACTTGCGGCTACTTCACAGACAGAACCTGTTTTCCCATCCAAGAGTTCCATGGTATAGGCCATGCGTTCCTGTATGCGCACGTGTTCGTAGTCGTGACGCAAAAAGATCGGACAAAAACGTGCATCTGCGTCAACATAGGCCACCAATTCGTTGTGGTTCATTTCAGGGATCACATGATCAAAGGCATGTATCTTGGCATTCTCATTCAATTGTTGTTTCCACCGAACAGCCACACCGGATAGCAGTGCATCACTGTATATGATGGGAATATAGGGCTGGAGCATCTCTGCCAGTTGCGTAGCCTGACTCCTGATCTCTTCACCATTATCGGTCAGAAATGCGGCCACACCCTCCATGTGCAATGGCCAGCTGTTTGAAATGATACCGGCATGCGTCAGCAATGCCAATTGCCCGCAGATCGAATAACCAACACAAGATCTTGGCGGCATACCTCCGGGGATCAGCACGATCGGTATCTGGAGGGCCTGTGCCTCCCGGTATAATTGGCCACCGGTAGTTACACATGCCAACATGCAACCCTTTGACTGAGCATCGCGAAAGGCGGCCAGTGTTTCTTCAGTATTGCCGGAGTAGCTGCTGCAGATCACCAAAGTATCTGCATTGCACCAGCCCGGTACAGCATAGTTATTTACAGCTACAAATGGGATGCGCAATTCACGACTGATGAGGGTACGCACGATGACCGCTCCAATGCCCGATCCGCCCATTCCGGTGATCACCACACTTTTAGGCACGCGCGGCAATGCCGGCAGTTGCGCCTCTCTGATGATGCGCAGGGCGTCAAGCAATTGTTCAGGGAATCTCTGTATATATTTGTCCATGGTGTAGCGGACAAAATTACGTTTTTATGCGAAGCGGTCATGCATTGGGAAAGGCGGGTGAGGATTATGCCACTTCGTATCTGGAAAGCAAAGGCTATCAGATACTGGCGAGGAATTTCAGATTTGGCCGTATCGAGGTGGATATCATTGCCCGACATCAGAAATTTATCGTGTTTGTGGAAGTAAAAGCACGCAGCAGCACACGGTATGGTTATCCGGAAACAGCTATCGATAAAAAGAAGGTCGACAGGATTGCCCGGGTGGCCGCACATTATATGTTTATGCATCAACTGGAAGGATACATGCGCTTTGATGTAGTTGCCCTAGATATGACGCGCGAGGGTTGGCATTGTGTGCATACAGAAGATGCATTTTTCCCGATCTAATGATCACCGGCATTCATCATATCGCAATTATTTGTTCCGACTACCAGAGGTCGAAGGATTTTTATACCCGCATCCTTGGCTTTCGCGTACTTGCCGAACATTACCGTGCAGCACGCGAGAGTTATAAATTAGATCTGGAGGTGGATGCACATACACAGATCGAATTATTCAGCTTTCCGCACCCGCCTGCACGTCCCTCCTACCCCGAAGCATGTGGGTTGCGACACCTGGCCTTCGCCACCGCTCAACTGGACGCCATGGTCGCACATCTGGCTGATCATGCAATATCCTGTGAAGCTGTTCGTGTGGATGCATTCACCGGTAAACGATTCACCTTTTTTGCCGACCCGGATGGATTGCCCATAGAATTATATGAAGTACCCTGACGACTGGGCAAAAAAAATCTCCGCCATTAACTGACGGAGATTCCAAGATGTCAAACCAATCGTTAAAACCGATCAAATCCCTTATTTTCCAAAAAGTCTTTCATTTGCTTTCTGGCAAAAAATATTCTGCTTTTCACAGTACCAAGTGGTAAACGCATTTCTTCTGCGATCTCCTCGTACTTATATCCGTGGTAATGCATGATGAATGGCTTGCGGTATTCCTCATCCAATTGTTGTATCGCGCGCATCAGGTCGCTAAGCACAAATTCCTTTTCCGCATGATTTCCGGTGGTTTCTATTCCGGCATTCAGTAAGTACAGATTGTCGGATACAACATAAACCGTTGTGCGATTGCTTGTTTTACGGTAGTTGTTGATGAAGATATTCTTCATGATGGTAAGCAACCACGCCTTCAGATTGGTGCCTTCATGAAATTTCTCCTGATTGGAGAGCGCCCTGAAATAGGTTTCCTGCACCAGATCCAGTGCATCGTCGCGATCACGTGTCAGATTGAGCGCAAAAGCCTTAAGTGGCGTTTTAAGGTCTATGATACTTTCTTGAAACTCTGTAGGTGACATACGTGCTATTTTTGACAAAATTAGGGGTCAGGGACCAAACATCCAAGTTTTTGTTTAACTTTTTATTCTTTTTGTTAAACAGCCTTGGCTAAAGTGGTCAGTTCCTCGACCTGTCTTACCGCGGTATCGAGCGACTGCAGGATGTATACATTGGACTCCAAACCTCTGGGAGGCGTGTGTACCATGGCCCCGCTGGCAAAAACCGACGATTTTGGGAAGGTGCTGGCGAGGGTATTCAGATAATCTACGATACTATAGCCTATAGGGTTTGTGGTGAGGATGGTGTAAAAGCCATCGGGTTGAACGGTTTGCCCCACCTGTAATACATCTTTTAAAGGCACAGAACCGCCCAGATAGATCACTTTGTGGTGATGTACCTTGAGCAGGTAGTGTAGGAACAGCAGGCTCAATTCATGCCACTCGCCATTGGGCAAAAAGAGGATGAATGTGCGCGAATCCTGGTTGGTACGGGCACTCTGGCCGTCGATGGCCACGATCAGTTTCTGACGCAACAGTTGCGAAACAAAGTGCTCCTGCGCGGCGATCACCGTGCCAGAAACCCACATCATGCCTACTTTTTCCAGGTATGGAAAGATCACCTTGGTTACAGTGCCTTCGAACCCGATCTGAAGGATACAGGTGTTCAGGATCTTTTCAAACCGCTCCTCATCATACTCCATGGTAGCCAGCAACAGGCCCTCAATATGCGCAGAATACTCCTGTGGCGCCTTAACCATCTCCTCCACCATCTCCGCGATCTGCTCCTGCGGCATACCCGCCAGCTTGCTGATCTTATACCCGTTTCGGTTCAGCAAAGCGAGGCGCATCAGATATTTCAGCTCTGCTTCGCTGTAATAACGAATACCGGTTTCGGTGCGCGCGGCCTGCAATATGCCATACCGCTGTTCCCAGATCCGTATGGTATGGGCCTTGATCCCGCTAAAATGCTCCAGATCGCGTATGCTGTAAATGGCTGCCATGGTGTAAAGTTAATGTTTAATGTTTATTTGATATAGTTAAACGTTTTGGAAGGGTTTGAGTTCAGGGTGCGGTGGTGTCCCGATAGCTATCGGGAGTGC
>JAYRVB010000003.1:0-2976 GCA_041918775.1 Chitinophagales bacterium | reverse complement strand
GTATAAGGTATTCGGATGCCTGTCGAAGAGTAAGGTTTTATTCTGACCCTGCCTCATTTGTGTCACATTTGGATCGGTTTTGGATGAATTTTAAAAATACATTGTACCTTTGTCATGATCCACAGGCATACTCAACCCGTGAATCAAACGTATTAAACACACACACATGATCCTCCACACAAATTTTAAGGCGGCGGTTGTCGCTTTATCTATGGCTTTCAGCATGCCTGCTATTGCCCAGTTAGAACTTGATTGCAGTCATGATTCAACAGGCCTGATCCCTCTTACAGATTTCGGTTATAGTTATTATGGACCATTTAGGGGTGGACTTTACCCCGGGTTCATGAATGAGATGCCTGAGACGCACCTAAATAAAGGTAAGGCACTTTCGAATAGCATGGTTCCGCTCGATGGTGAAGGGAATGTCGATTGGGAAACCGGAAATATTCTAATGATCGGTATGGGTGGATCAACTGCATCCAATGCCTTTAACTCCATGACGGATACCCTGAACACATGGGATTATGAAGGTGTCAATCCCTGTATGAAACTGAAAGGTCTTTTCTATGGAGGAAAAGACTTGCAGGATATGATCAACACCACTGATCCATTTTATTGGAATTATTTGCAGGATAAACTGGATGCACGAGGCGATACCTGGGATAATATTCAAATTGTGTGGATGCAAACGCATTCTGAACTACCCACCAATGATTCGATAGCTTTTGTGAAAACATTGGTTTCACAATATATCACCCTATTGCAGCGCATGCAGGATAGTATGGCCAATGTTAAGCAGGTCTTCTTTACCGGATTTCACTACACCGGATATACACATCCATCGCATGAATTATATAACGTACTTTCTGAACCCAAAGCTTATTGGGGAAACATCGCCATAAAGATCCTCATTGAACGTCAAATTGCCGGCGACCCTGAATTGGCATTTGAAGGTCCGAATAAAAAAGTGCCATACATTGCCTGGGGGCCATATTGGTGGGCAGATGGTGAAAATCCAAGAGCATCCGATGGCCTTACATGGTCATGTAGTGAGTACCGTGATGATGATACCGGTGGCGGATTCCACCTGGAGGATAGCGGTAAAGGAAAGGAAGCCTTGATGTTCATTGATTTTCTTGCCACCAATGAAGTTACCAGCAAATGGTACCTCGATGGTGCCGCATGGGCAGATTGTCCTAATAATGTCCGCAAAGCAGACACAGATCAGAAGCAGGATGCATTGCATGTATATCCTAACCCCGCGGATGCATGGTTAACACTCACAGTGCCGTCAGAAGTGACCGGCAATGTATATTGCACGCTGGCCGATATGCATGGCAGGGTTGTGATGTCCGATTATGTGAGCGTACAACATACCAGGTCATTTTCCATCGAAACTGGCAATTATATGAATGGCATGTATCAGCTTACGCTCAGTACCGATCAAGGTGCTTTTTCTTCGCGCATCCTTATCCAACATTGATCTGTAGTAATTATTATTCGCCCATTTATCGAACACACATAATGATGAATTTTCAACGCCTGTTTTTATATGTCATTTGCATAAGCATCTGCCTTTCACGCCAGGTGCTTGCCCAGGTATCCGATTATACCTTTGCAACATCTACACAAACCTATGCACATTTTGCCGATGGCGATGTAATGGCTTCTGATACTACTTGTGTAGACAATGAGCTATTTACTGTTGCATTGCCATTTTCATTTACTTATTGTAACGTGAGCTATGATACAATTTCTGTATCAGCAAATGGCTACCTTACTTTCGGAGCAGGCGCAACACATGTGGAAAGTGATGTAATTGATTCGTTAACAAATACGATAGCTGCCTTCGCCGGCGATTTATATGCGTGTGATGATAACCATGACCTATCATATGTTACCTTAGGCTATGCACCAAACCGAATATTTATCGTGCAATGGTCGAATTGGGGATTGCAAGGATCAGGTCTTTCAGAGTTGAATGTACAAATACGGCTATTTGAAGGCTCAAACCTTATTCAGTTGATGTATGGGGCCTGCAGTGGCGCTACCCCGTCCAATATTACAGTGGGGATAAGTGGTAATGATCTCTCTGATTTCCAAACTCGCACAACTACATCTGATTGGCTTGCCACAACTACCGGAACAAGCACTTCGACATGCACATATTCTTCAAGTGTTTTACCTGCTAATGGACTTACCTTTCAGTGGGATGCCGACCTGGTTGCCGAAGACATGGAGTTCACTTCTTTCATGGGATGGTATATGAACATACAGGCAGGCCAAAGAACCAGATTAACAACTGCTACAGGTTGTTATGATGATCAGGCATTTGCACCGGTTTTGCTGCCATTTACTTTTTCCTATCACAATGTACCTATTAATAGTATTGGCGTGCATGCAAATGGATATATAAAAATGGGAGCGACTGCACCTACCGTTTATACCAGCGTGTTAAGCACAGAGCCGGACATTATTGCTATTATGGCTAATGACCTTTATGGTTGCGCTGCCAACAGGGATATCAGCTATGGTGTAGTTGGCGATGCGCCAAATAGAACATTTATTATTCAATGGACCAATTGGGGGTTCTATAATTTAGGGTTTAGTGAGTTTTCAGCGCAAATTCAATTGCATGAGCAGGATCAAAGCATTGATTTTGTCTATGGCCCGGGTTTCCCATATTCGTACAAGAATATTTCAGTGGGATTAAGCGGAAATTCTGTAAGCGATTTTCATGTGCGTAAAACCGCATTCAATTGGTTTGCTACAACCAAAGCGAATAACAACACTGCAACATGTAGCTTTACCCCTTTTGTTTTCCCTTGGAGTGGACTTACTTATACCTTTTCGCCACCTGTAGGGTGTTCAGACGCACCTTTTGCCGGTACTACAACAGCAGATTCAACAGCTGTGTGTCCGGGTTCCGATGTTACCCTGCATCTGTCAGGTGCTGAAGCAGATCCTGATATATCG
>JAYRVB010000002.1:0-1932 GCA_041918775.1 Chitinophagales bacterium | reverse complement strand
GTAATTATTTACGATATCGATGATGCGGTGTTCATCATTCAGTATCCTGGAAGCCGCATTTGGACCGTAGCATTCCGAATTGATGCGCTCGTTCCAATCGTGAAACGGAAAAGCCGAAGGTTGTTGTTCAATGATCTCTAGCCAGGCATTTTCCCTGGGCGGTTGGTAAAAGTGCCCATGGATACAGATATACTTCTTCATTGCCACAAATGTAACAGTTGGCAGGCATTATGCGGGTGACCGGGGTCTCTTTAATGCACAATCCATGCACAAAAAAGCCACGCCCGTTAAGGGCGTGGCCATCAAACCTGAACAGTCGATCATCTGATATGCTCGCTACATACCTGATGCTGACTACTATTAGAACTTAATAAACGATTTACTGCTTGTTTTGCCACCAGCCTGCACGGTCATTACGTATGTGCCAGGCACTAATGGTGAAATATCCAGTGAGATGCTGCCACCGCTTTCCACTTCCTGAGCGACACCAATTCCGGTATCGTTTCCGAGTGCATTGAAAATGCGCACGCGTGTGAAGGTGGTTTCTGATTGATAGGTGTTTACAGTGATGAGGTCATGTGCAGGATTTGGGAAGATGTCGAATTTCACCTTTCCATTCAGTGCAAGCATATTTCCTGCAATACGCATCGGATCATAAACCGGGAAGGCAATGTTTTTAACAGCAAGTCCATTGCCTATCCAACCCATATCCATGGTCATACCGGTAGCCACATCTATCTGGTATAATTTATCGAATGTTGAGGTGCCCGTATTTCCGGTAAAATATGCCCAGTTCATTGCGCCGTCGTATACGATATCGAGATCGGTAGTAGGGTCAGTGGTATTTTGCATTAATCCGGTACTTCCGATGGTGCTGAGGGTTCCATCATTTGGTGGAGATTGAAGTGCCAGCACATTATACATATTATCATGCACGTACAAGGCTGTAGTAGCTGTACCGGCAAAACTATTTGTATATGCTCCGGCACCGATCACAGGATCCATACCAAAATTTACATCCGCCGCTGCGTAATTGAGGTTGAGGTCGGTGAAGAATAAGGTTCCATCCGTATTGAGGCGATAATTCATATTGTTTGCACTGATCACACGTATCTTATCTACTACCGGATTAAAATCAACGCCTACCTGTGTACCTCCGAGGTTCAATATCACCGGAGTTACATTTACAGCTGTTGCTACTCCTGTAGCTGCGTTGATCGTATATACCTGAGATTCGCCTGTTGCATTGTTGTATCCTAAGGCATACAGCTCGCCTGTGGCGGGACGAAAATCAAGTCCTACGATGGACTGATTTAATGTAATTCCGGTTACAGGAACTGCTTCACGAATAACGCCGGGATTTGCTGCATCGAAAGCCAAAAGGAAGTTATTTGTATTGAGCGCATAACCAAGTGAGCCCATCAATGCAGGATAGCTGCGATCTATATAGCACGCGATATCATCAACATAAATACCACCGCCTATTGATGTGGCCAGAACGGTACCCATGCCTGTTGCCAGGTCGAGACTGATCAATTTATCCGCTGCACCATTGTTATTTACAGTGAGGTAAGCCTCATTCATTTGTGTCATGGTGTTATAATAAATATCCAGATCGGCAGGTGAGGTCGTTTTATAAATGCCGCCATTTAATATGCCGATGGTATTGAGTGTACCATTATTAGGCGGGTCTTGTTTTGCCAATACACGCAAGGTAGCGTCCACATCGTACAATGTGGTTGCGGTAGATCCCACATAGCTATTGGTATAAGCACCGGTCACGATATTTGGATTTGCACCGGCATGCATATCTGCTGCAGCGTATTGCAAATTCAGGTCTGTGAACACCACTGCTCCGGTTACCGGATGCAGGCGATAATTATAATCGCGATTACTCATTACTCGTATGCGATCCACTGTAGGATTAAAATC
>JAYRVB010000001.1:0-6676 GCA_041918775.1 Chitinophagales bacterium | reverse complement strand
CGCGAGCAATTCAGAATAATATCGGTAAAGCGATAGGTCTGCGCCACACTCAGGGTCTTAGTAGCGATCTTGATAGCAGAACTTCTTGCACCGCTGCTCAACAAAATGCGGATCTGTGCCCAATTCTTATTGCAGTTATAGTTGGCCTTGTGATAGTCGGAAAACGATGGATCATTACTATCAAGAAAGAACAATGTATTGAGTAAGCGCTTTGTGAACCGCGATTTAAGTTGCCGGTACTTATCGTCCAATGGGGAAGTTTCATATAGCGCCGCAGCGGCCTCTTCATCCGTGGCAAACCTGTCGTTTACCAATCCCTCATAGAACTCGTTGAACTTACTGTCTTTTCTGTTGAGCAGACTTTTATCGAAGATCTCGATCTTTGAGATCCTCTTCTTGGTCACAATCTTGGAGATTTCAATCAGATTTTTCATTCTGTGTCGTGCTTATGTGTGTTTCAAAAATCGGCTAAAAAGCTTGTTCTACGGGACTTACGCGGTAAGTCGTGAATTAACCGCGTCACAAATCAAGCTGAATAAATCCATAACAAATATGTAAAATTCCATATGAATGTAAAAATGCGGAACCGAGAAAGTTGCATTATTGGCGTCATTCAACATCATTTCAGACCACGTTTATGTCACAATAGTAGGTATTATTTGCATGTTTTTTCCATAAAATGCTCGCTTTTAACACATTTTTCCTTATTTATTAACAATATTGCATGTCACATACACTATTTTCGTGTAACGTTACAAGCGATTCTAAGCGCTTACTTTTGATTTCATCACACTTATCCAATAACCAATAAAGATTCAAGGACATGAGAAAAGCGTTACCCACACACATGACAGTTCATGCTATTGTAATCGTAGACATGGACGAACTATAAGCGAACAGTTGGTTTGTTTCATAAATTAGGTTCACGACCGAAAGGAGGCTTTTGCCTCCTTTTGTGTTTTCAGGACCTGCTGTCGCCGGCTAATATCTCACCAAAACCCTTTCCTATTGCGTATATCCTTGCAGATGAGCCCCACCCGGCAAAAGCGCTGCTCCTCCTGTAAATCGCCGGACGCTGGGCTTTAATGGCCGGCTGACGCCAATCCCTCACCAGGTCTGTAAAAGCACAAAAAAAACGACCCCGGTAACCGAGGTCGTTGCATAAAGTGATCGCTTTGCTGTTAAGATGCCATCTTTAACAGACTAAGCTTGGATTGATTGAATTTGCTTGTTGCGTAATCCAGTGTCAGATGGAAGGTTTTCGCATCTGCCTGACTAGGCAGGTCGAACATCGCATCGGTGAGTAAGGCTTCGCAGATGCTGCGTAAACCCCTGGCGCCAAGTTTGAAGTCCATGGCCTTTTCTACAATGAAATCCATTACAGCGTCATCAACCGAAAGCTCTATGCCTTCGAGGGCAAATAATTGCTTGTATTGCTTGATGATGGCGTTTTTCGGTTCCAAAAGGATGGCGCGTAAAGTACCTGCATCCAAAGGATCCAGATGCGTAAGCACCGGCAATCGACCGATCAATTCAGGAATAAGCCCAAAGGCTTTCAAATCCTGAGGTGCGATATATTGCAACAGGTTCTCTCTGTCAACACCCGAAGTATCCTCATTCCGCTTGAACCCGATCAACTGCGTGGCCGTACGACGCGCAATGATACGCTCGATACCATCGAAAGCACCGCCGCAAATGAACAGGATGTTCTGGGTATTCACCTTTACCATCTTTTGTTCAGGATGCTTGCGACCTCCCTGTGGTGGTACCATAACCTCAGTACCTTCGAGCATTTTCAACAAGGCTTGTTGCACACCCTCACCACTCACATCTCTGGTAATGGAAGGATTGTCGCTCTTGCGGGCGATCTTGTCGATCTCGTCGATGTATACAATGCCTTTCTCAGCAGCCGCTACATCGTAATTACACACCTGTAATAATCTGGACAGGATGCTTTCCACATCCTCCCCTACATATCCGGCCTCTGTAAATACGGTAGCATCTACGATGGCAAATGGCACATTCAAATATTTGGCGATAGAACGGGCAAGCAGTGTTTTACCTGTACCGGTTTGGCCCACCATGATGATATTCGATTTTTCGATCTCCACATCATCATTGGTTTTCTGGTTCAAACGCTTGTAGTGGTTATATACAGCCACTGACAAGATCTTTTTGGCCTCGTCCTGACCGATCACATACGTATCGAGAAACTCCTTGATGGAACGGGGTTTCATGGAGCTGGACATGGCAAACTTGTAGCGCTTGACAGGTGCGTGGAGTTCATCCTCCACCATTTGCCTGGCCTGTTCGATACAGGTCTCGCAAATATGGCCTTCGGAGCCGGCTATGAGTATGCGCACGTCCTCTTTAGGGCGCAAACAAAATGAGCAATGACTAGGGTCTTTCTTCTTCATACGTTTCCAAATTTACCCTTTTTCAGGGAATGGGTCAACTTTTCTTTGGATCGCGTACGAGTACTTCATCGATCATTCCATAATCTTTTGCCTCCTGAGCGCGCATCCAATAATCGCGATCTGAGTCCTTTTCTACTTTGTCGAAAGGTTGTCCGCTATGGTTACTGATGATCGTATACAATTCATTTTTCAGCTTCAGGATCTCTTTTAATGTGATCTCCATATCGCTGGCCTGCCCCTGAGCTCCGCCCAATGGCTGGTGTATCATCACCCGACTGTGGCCAAGTGCTGAGCGCTTTCCTTTTTCGCCGGCACACAACAATACCGCAGCCATAGAAGCAGCGATACCGGTGCAGATGGTGGCTACATCAGGGGTAACATAATGCATGGTGTCATAGATAGCCAATCCTGAATACACCACCCCACCGGGGCTGTTGATGTAGATCTGGATATCGCGCTTAGCGTCAACGCTCGATAAAAAGAGCAGCTGCGCCTGAACCACGTTGGCAACATAATCATCGATCCCTGTGCCCAGGAAAATGATACGGTCCATCATCAATCGGCTGAACACGTCGAGTGCCTGGGCATTCAACTGGCGTTCTTCAATGATGTAAGGTGTAAAATTGGTTACATGCATGCTGGTCGCATTCATGTAGGCATCGAGCGAATTGCTGCTCATGCCCATGTGTTTTACCGCATACTTGCGGAATTCGTTAGGATGCATACGTTACTTCCGGTTTTTTAATCAGTTCTTGAAATGCTTCGAGCGTTATAGGTTGCTCATCCAAACTCACATAACTACGCAGCGCGGTAAAAAATTTCTTTTGGGCTACGCGATTGTGCATGTTTTCGACGAACTGTTTGTCTTTTAGCTGGGTTCCGAGCACATATTGCACGAAATCATCGCCCAATTGGGCATAACTGCGTGCCACGGTACTGTAAGCCTCGCTATAGACCTCCTCATTGCTCACTTCGATATTGTGCGCGCGCTGAACAGTGCGGTATACGAGCGATTGCTTGAGGTTGGTTAGGAATGTGCTGAACTCTGATTCAAAATCATCAGCCGACTCTTCCTTTTTGTTGGCCTCCACATACCATTTCCTTAAGAAGACTTCCGGAAGTGGCACCTGGGTTGTATCCATCGTGTAAGTAAATATGGAATTCTCAAGCTCTGTGTCCGTCATCTGATCATTATACATCACAATGGCCTCACGGATCTTATCGCGCAATTCGGTCTCTGAGGTAACCTGACCTACTTCCTTGCTTACCTGGGCAAAGAAGTCGCCACCCATCTCAGCAGGGAACAACCGCGCGATGCGATCGATACGGAAACTGAATACAGGACTTAAGCCTTCCAACGATTCTTCTGTTGCTTCACTCATTTGCAGCACATTCTTAGCAATGCGCACTTTATCTCCCTTGAAGACGGAGAAGATATCGTCAATATTTTTTGTCTCGCCATTTTTTGCGCCAAGGAACAGACTTTGCTGATCATCATTCAGCATCTGGAGGTTAAAATAGGTATCTACCTCCATTCCGCCTTCCTTAGCGGTACCATCGGCCTGGAGCTCGGTGGCATGCGCATAGATCACGTCATTTTCTTCAACTTCATCCACGTCTTTGCGTTCGCCGTATTTCTTCAGCATACGCGCTACTTCTTCATTGATCTCCTCTTCCTTTGCTTCGATGCGATAACGGGTAAATGGAGCGGCATTCCGCAGAACGCTTTCCACTTCTATATTCGGCTGTATACCAACTTCATAACTGAATACATAGGTTTTCTCCTGTGTGTGGTCCACACCCAGATCGGCAGGCACCGGAAGTGCATCGCCCAACAGCTCATAATTGTTTTCCTTGAGCCAGTTGTTCATCTGGTCGTTCACCATACGGTATAATTCCTCCAGGATCACGCTTTCCCCATACATCTTACGCACCATCCCAACGGGTACATGTCCTACACGGAAACCCGGCATTTGTGCTTTTTTAGATAAATCCTTGATCGCCTTTTCAAAGCGTTCGCGATAATCGGCATTCGTCAATTCAATATGCACGATATTGTGCAGGTGGCCTAAGTTCTCTACTGAAACGTTCACTGGATATAGTTGTGTTTATTAATGATGTTGTATTACTGTTTGCTGTCAGGGACCAGAGTAAAACCCAAAACCGGGGTATATGGTTCCCCGGGAAGGTGCGGGTGGAGGGACTCGAACCCCCATGCCTCGCGGCGCCAGATCCTAAGTCTGGTATGTCTACCAATTTCACCACACCCGCTTCAACCTTCAAAAGGACTGCAAAGTTAAGGAATTTCCCTGATTGAATAAGTAGCCCAAGGTGATCCCCTACTACCCCCGAAGACATCGCAAAACCAAACCCAATAGAGACCTGAACCCAGCAAAAACCAACGCACGCTAACCCATCAGCGCGCTAGTGAGGCAAACGCTCACCAATATGCAGCTATACTATTGTCCACCCCTAAACCTAAACCCAATCACAAACACACCCACAAACCTCACCTCACACCCCAAAACCTTCAACACTCAACCCTCAACCCCCAACTCAAAACCCTTCGAATCTTCAAACCCTACCTAACCACAACCTCCACATACCCAAAACTATACGCCGGAATGGTCCCGGTAAACCCGGATCGGTTAATCCCTTTCACTTCATGACTCTTCACACTGCCTTTACCCATATAGCCTGTGGTGCCGCAACCGCTATATAGGTGTTTGCCCGCTACATAATGGATCTTGCTTTCTGCACCGGCAGGTAATTGCATATCAGCCGAATAGGCCGCCTGGGTATTGGTGAAATAATAGCGGTATACCCCCTTTTGTGCTTTACTGAGGTTAGGTACATTTTTTTCGCTTATTGCCTTTGCATCCCTGGCTTCATAAGCGAGTTGATAGGCAAAATAGCCCATCCTGCGTATCATGGTATGCGGATCCGAGTCGTACTTATTCGTTTTGCTGATCATCCCGTACTTATCAGGACTCACACCATTATGAATGATCAGGTATTCTGCCATTTTGGGGATCTCGATCAATTGCTGAAACTGCCATTGGCCATTCAATATGGTATTATTGAGCATTTCCGATGGCTTGGTATTCCATTCGGTGATCCATATTTCCTTGCCCGGGAATTTCTGTTGCAGATATCTGCAGCCATCACCCAACAGATCATTTTTCTCCATGAGTAATTCCGCTGCTTTATCATAGGCGCGACAGAGGTCGTCGTTTTTTCCCTCTGGGTCAAATTCCTTGCGTAATGGGATCATGTCGTAGGCTTCGCCGAGTTCGCGTGCCGTGTAATAGTAGTGAGGCACAACGGCATCAAAATCTCCTTTGTATTGCGCCATGGCATCATTCCAACGTACAAGTTCCTTTCGACCAAGATTGGCACCCACAATAAGTCCTAGTTTGATCTCCGGAAATTCACTGCGTATGGCTTTGAATACAGGTTCAAAATCAGGAATATATTCATCAAAGGAAGCATACTTGCCATACACCTCATTCCCTGCTTCCACACCCACAATATTTACACCATGCTGCTTCAGGTATCTGATCGCCTGAATATTTGCTTCCGGTGTGCTGTTCAATACGTTCAGTACCCAAAGCACCTGCATATTCGGAAAACGTTTTTGCATAGCGATAAGGTCTTCCATGTAACTGTGTGCAGGCTGTTCTTCTGCTTTGCGCAGCCATTTCTCCATACCATTTCCATCTTCATCAAACCCGGTGGTTTCAAACCAGTTTTTGATACTCGTTTCTGAAAGTCCCCACCCTTTCCGCACATTATACGGATCATGAAATTTGCTGATAGAACCACCGGGAAACCTGATCGTGAACGGCGCATTGAGTTCAGCGAGATATTGCTCCACATCAGCATCATAATTTTCAAACAAGCCGGAGCCGTTAAATCCGATATGCTGCGCAAAAGTGCTTTGCACACCAAGGACCAGAATAAAGATCAGTTTTCTCATGTTGGGGTTTTTTAGTAACTCTGCAAAAATTTAATCACCTAGAGCAAATGTCGTGCCTGATGCACCTTTACCGCCACAAATGTAAAACAATATGCCTGCTTGTCGGCTTTTGGAGCATGCACTTATCCCAACCGCTTGTGGCACAGATCGACTCCGGCACACAGCTTAAAGGAAACTATTTCATTCCCCTGAACGATCACAGTTATCACCTGGCCGATCGTATGGATATCAAATATCCGCAGAGCTACAGACACCTGCACACGGCATTCAAACCTTATCT